>NZ_JBZMXT010000002.1:0-112329 GCF_058506495.1 Methyloceanibacter sp.
CTCCAGACAGACGTTTACGGAAGCCGCCCCTCGGGGCGGCTTCTTTTTTGCCCAGCCCAAATCACCGCAACCAGTCCCCCAATACAGCTCGGGAAAAAACCCAAACACTTGACCGAAACAGGGGGAAGCGACTAGGGATCAGGCCATGGCAGGCCATTCCAAATTCAAGAATATTCAGTTCCGAAAGGGAGCTCAGGATAAGAAGCGCTCGAAAGTGTTTTCCAAACTCGCGCGGGAAATAACAACGGCGGCAAAACTGGGGATGCCGGATCCGGCAATGAATCCGCGGCTGCGGACGGCCATCCAGGCCGCTCGGGCCCAGAATATGCCCAACGACAACATCGACCGCGCGATTAAGAAAAGCCAAGAAGCCGAGGGCGACAATTACGAGGAAGTTCGCTACGAGGGATTTGGCGTGGGAGGCGTAGGCGTGATCGTCGAGGCCCTGACAGATAACCGCAATCGCACCGCTAGCGAGGTGCGGTCTATTTTCTCCAAGCACGGCGGCAATCTTGGCGAGACTGGCTCGGTGTCATTCAATTTCGACCGACTTGGCGCCATTCAGTATGATCTGGACAAAGGTTCGGCCGATGACATGTTGGAAGCGGCCATCGAAGCTGGCGGTGACGATGTGGAGACGACAGACGAAGGCCACACGGTGTACTGTACGCCGGATGAGTTGCATCAGATCAGAAAGGTGCTGGAAGAACGATTTGGTCAGGCAAGCGCTATGCAGATTCTCTGGCGGCCCAAGCTCGAAGTGCCGATCGATGAGGATGCGGGTGGCAAGCTCCTGCGCATGATCGATGCTTTGGAGGACTCCGATGACGTGCAGCAGGTCTACGCGAATTTTGATCTGTCTGAAGATGTTCTACAGAGACTCACGGCAGCCTAGGCTGCGAAAGGCATAAACAATGGAGATGCGCGGATCGCGCGACGGCGCCGGTGAACGCCCTATAAGGGCGCAGGCAGCCTTGCCCGGCAAAGGCGGGCTCGTTCGTATTGGACGTGCGTTCTGGAATACTGTCGGCGGATTTCGCGAGGGGCTGGCGACAGAAGCGGCGATCAAGCAAGAGGCCGCGCTGGCCGTGATTGCTCTACCCGTCTCCATCTTGATCGCGGACGATCTTTGGATTTGGGCAGCGCTCATGGGCAGCATCGTCTTGCTGCTGGCCGCAGAATTTCTGAACACCGCGATTGAGCGGCTCTGCAATCACGTTCACCCCGAACGTCACGAAGCCATCAAAGTCACCAAAGACTTGGCCTCGGCGGGGGTGTTTTGCGTCATCGCAATTACCGCGATGGTTTGGATCTTGGCGGTTGTGGACCGGTTTTTTCTATGAAGCAGCAAGCCTCTAATCAGTTGAACCGGTGATCGGGAAGTGATGGCAGCGAACACGAAGACTTGGCAGGTTCGCGACACGGAAAGTGTCATTGTCGGCAACGAGGCCCTGCTGAACCAGAGCCATCATCTCGTTGCCATGACGCGGGTCCGCAATGAGGCATTGATTCTCCCGGACACATTGGACTACCTGGCCGACCATGTGGATGCGATCGTTGCTTATGACGATGCCAGCACGGACGAAACGGTCGAACTGCTGCGCGGGCACCCGAAAGTCGCGCTGATTGTCGCCAACCAAGCTTGGGAGCGGGACATAGACGCACGCAAGCGTGCCGAGGGGCGCCATCGCGGCCTGTTGCTCGATCTGGCCCGTGAGCAGCTACCTCATGACTGGATGTTTTGCTTCGATCCGGATGAGCGTGTGACCGGCGATCTGCGCGGCTATTTGCATGGCGTTGATGCGGGTTGTGATGCGCTTCGGGTGAAGCTCTTCGACGCCTATCTTACGGCTGACGACCAAGCGGCTTACACGTCCGATCAGTCGCTCTTGGGCTTTCGCCGGTTCTACGGGCCCGAGCAGCGCGACATTCTTATGCTGTGGCGCAACCATCCCGGCATTGGCTTCGCCGAAGGCGATGGCCGCACGCCGAGGGGCATGCAGTCCGTGATGACAGATCTTTACTGCCAGCATTATGGCAAGTCGCTGTCGGTGGCGCACTGGGAAGAGACCTGCGACTACTATGTGCAACACTTCCCCTACGAGACCTATGGCGTCAAATGGGAAGCCCGGAAGGGTAAGGCCATCCACACGCAGTCTGATTTTGGCAATCCGCTCCACGAGTGGGGTGACGCGCTGTTCAGCAATGCCGTGCCAATGCCCACTACCAAATAAGCCAAAACGAAAAAGGCGAGAGCCCAACTAGGCTCCCGCCTCTCTTTTTTCCTGGCCCTTGGGGGGAGCGAGCCAGGCATCTGGGGCGTGGAGTGAGCGCCCCTTAAGTGTCGTCGCCCTCGTTCCCTGCGTCTTCCAGCGTATCCGGGGCAGTTTCAAAGGGAGCCGGCGGTGCTGCATGGCCACGCTTGCCGTGCTTCCACCCGTGATGGCGCGCCATGCGGGCACGGAAGCGGTCCTCGATCTGCGAGACCTTTTCGAGCTGCTCGGCGCTGAGGGTTGTTCGCAACTTGGCGACCGCGGTCTTAAGCTTTTCAGCTTCGTTTGCGCGCTCCATGGCGCGGTTCGCGATCCCTTCAGCGAGCGAGAATGGCTGATTTCCTGTGCCCGGCGCTGTCATTGCGGGATTGCCACGACCCATGGATGGCCGCTTCATGGTCGCCTGCAAGGCGTCGGTGAAATCGCGCCAATCGTCGAGCTGCTCGGCTCGTATGCCAATCTCAGTCTCGATCGCGCTCAGTCGCGCCGCCAAGCGTTCGGGCCCCATGTGACCTCGCCTATGCTTGCCGTATTTACCACGCTGGCACGACTTCCCCTTCGCCCCGTGGCTCGAGGAGCCGGAGTGAGCCAGAGCGCTCTCGCTGCTGGCCACGACCGTGACGGCTGCGAGACCCGCGAGGCTCAAGGCGCCGGCGACGGCGACGACCGCGAGTGTCTTGGTCAACTTCATTTGAGGGGTATCCTTGTCTGTTGCTGCTGATAGGACATTTAGCGTTCCTACATTGCGGGCCTAGGTCCACGCCGTATCAGAACGTTTCCGCGCCAAGGAAATTTGTGTCGAAACATTGCTGAGCCGGAACTCGCTACACTTTCGTTACAACATGCCCCTCGTTGTGGCGGCCGCGAAGGGCTAGAAGACTGGTCCATGACACCGGCCGCTCAAATACTCGTCGTCGATGACGACCCCGAGATTCGAAAACTGCTCGCGCGCTACGTGGAGAGCCAGGGCTTTCGCGTGCTTCTAGCTGCCAGTTGCCGCGAGCTGCATGAGCAATTGGCGACCCACCAGGTAGACCTCGTCGTACTGGACGTGATGCTCCCGGATGGGTCCGGGCTGGACGCGTGCCGCGATCTCAGGGCGGCCCGATCGAATGTGCCGATCATTCTACTGACGGCCCTCAAAGAAGATGTGGATCGCATCATCGGCCTTGAGATTGGCGCGGACGATTATCTGGGCAAGCCCTTCAATCCGCGCGAGTTGATTGCGCGCGTTCGAGCGGTCCTCAGGCGTCGCGGGGATGCGCCTCCTGACGTCTCGCCGGCAAAAATCTATCACTTTAACGGCTACACTGCCGATCCGCAGACGCGGCACGTCGCGGGACCGCAGGGTGATGTCGAACTCACAGGCGCTGAGTTCGATCTCCTCAATACGTTTTTGGAACGGCCTGGACGTGTCTTGTCGCGCGACCAGTTGCTGGACCTCACGAGAGGCCGCGAGGGAGATGGATTTGACAGGTCCATCGACGTGCTCATTAGCCGGCTGCGGCGCAAACTCGGCAATCAAGGCTCCCAACTTATCAAGACAGTCCGAAACGGTGGCTACCATCTTGCCGTCAAAGTGGATGCCGAGGACGGGCCGGCATGAACACGCTCCGCGTAAAGATCGCCGTCCTCTTGGTTCTCGCGATCGTCTCCGTCATGGCGCTCATGACGTTCGTGCTGTTCCTGCTGCTTGGGCCTCCCGTGCGTCCCAGCCATGGCTATGGGGTGGCGGCCAAGCAGGTCGCGTTGGTCGCAGACTTGGCTGCACAGTCGCCCGGAGCCGTGCGCATCTTCAAAGAACCGCGCGGGCATCCCTTCCGAAGGACGACCGAAGCGCTGCGAGAGCAGTTGGAGAAAAACGGCCGCGACATCGACGTCGTTGTCACGCATACACATCGATGGAGGCCCGGCTGGTTAGCCGTGTGGGTTCCTATCCAGGACCAAGGCTGGATCCGATTGCCCATCTCGCGGCTGAAGCCCAAAGGCGTTCCTTGGTGGGGAATCTTGCGCTGGCTGTTCCTGATTACAATCGGGGCCACGGTGGTTGCCGTCTTCGCCTCGAATCGAATGGTGCGTCCGCTCGTATTCTTGGAGAATGCTATTGCGTCTGTTGGACCCGATGGCGTGATACCCGAATTGCCGGAGAAGGGCCCTGCCGAGGTGCGGGCAACCGCACGAGCACTCAACTCGCTATCTGCACGGCTGAAACGCTCGATGGAAAGCCGAATGCGCCTGGTTGCTGCCGCGGGGCACGACATGCGCACGCCGATCACCCGCATGCGGCTCCGTGCGGAGTTTGTTCCGGACGACGAGGAGCGAGAAAAATGGCTGAACGATATCGATGAGCTGGAACGGATCGCCGATAGCGCCATTTTGCTTGTGCGTGAGGAGACTGGCGCCGAGGCCCCTGAGCGGTTGCGGCTCGACAAACTCGTCGAGAGTATCTGCAAGGAACTGAGGGAACAGGACCTTGACGTGACCTTGGTGAATGCAAATCCTGTCACCGTGTTGGCAGGACGGCTCAAATTAAACCGCGCCCTGCGCAACCTTATAATCAATGCGGCCACACATGGTGTTCGCGCGCGGGTCAGCGTCGGCGGGGATGCAACAACGGCCCGCGTGACCATTGAGGACGACGGCCCTGGCATCCCAGAAGAGATATTGGGTCAGGTCTTCGAACCCTTCTTCCGGTCCGATCCCGCGCGCCGCCAGAATATTCCTGGTGCCGGGCTCGGGCTCACAATTGCGCATGAGATTGTGACTCGGGCGGGTGGCAGCATTCAGATCGCCAACCGGCCAGGCGGTGGTCTGCTCCAAACGGTCAGCTTGCCAGAAGTGCCCGCGTCTGAAGCACCCGAGTCCGAGGCGCCTCAAACAGAAAGCGCGTGAGCGGCGCGGGTCTGTTGTGGTGCCTGAGAGCACGGCTGCTTGAACAAGCGCAGAAAATCAAGTTCCGTAAAGCACGGGCAATTGGCTGCGCGCTGGCACGATGCACGTGAGTGCCGTGGTCGGACGAAGTATCAATGCGCCGCTCTTGCTCTCGGAAGCTGAGTTCGCGGGCGTGCGGTCCCTGGGCATATGGGCCAGCAAGAGTTGGCGGAACGCCGGCGCTGTTCGAATGATAAGCGTGGCTAGCCTTGTCTCAATTTGGGCTGCGGTCACACGCGTCTGCATGGCGAGTGGCGCAAATATTATCAGTACACGGATATAACTGCGGCGAAGGCTCCGTCGAATCCAAGCAAGTTCGTTAGAGCCAGTGACAGGTTCTAAGAGTCTTGGTTCCAATAACGCACATGTAGACCGTGTTTGCGTTCGGATCCTTGACCACTCAGAAGCGCCCCGTTCGCGGATCGGGGCGGTGCGCCGCCGCAATTCACTCGTGACTTCGGCAGTGGCCGCGGATGCATGCCGGCGAAAAACGTAGCCGGCCTCCTCCGAAGCTCGGACTGACCAGCAGAAACTATCTCTCGCGGTCCGAGTGGCGCTATGCGCAAGGCGGGGAATGTGGTCTTGGGACCAACGCCAGGCGTCGACAGTTGATATCGCAGCGTGTTGCGTATGTGTACGCAGTCTTGGGGCCGCCCATGCCACCATGGCGAGAGTGAGCCGCTTCGCGGATCGGGAGGCTCGACGGCTTGTGACGTAGGACGTCCGGGCGGCGAGTTGCGCCTTGTTCCGAGTCCGCCGATAGGCAAGCTCGAGACGTTGCAGTATTTCCCGCCGGCGCAGGCGTTCCGCCCTCAGCCGCTCGTCGCGATGATAGGTCTCCAGCCAGCTATGGTGCGCGCTGAGGTCATCCAGCGAGGCGGCGATGAGGCGCCTGGAGCTGCCAATGTCCTGTTTGGCGATTTCGACAGGGTCGAACGCCTCACTCGTCGCGCCGGCCATGGCTTTGCTTCCCCTTTGGCGCTCTTGCAAGGCTCGGCCGCCGGCCACGCGCACGGCAAGCCGCCTATGCCAGGAGTCTCAACGCCAGCAGGCGCCGTCTGTTCCCTGCTCAAGGCGATTCGAACGCTTGGACGGCCTACCATTCTTGCTCGCTGTGCTACGATTCGTGCATGAGGGGTGCGATTCGCATTATTGGCATCGACCCGGGCTTGCGGCGCACCGGGTGGGGCGTGATCGAGACGGACGGGGTGAAGCTTGGCTTCATCGCCTGCGGCTCGGTGTCGTCCGGTAATGCTGAAAGCCTCGGCGTCAGGCTTCGACAGATTTTCGATGGTCTGATGGGCGTTTTGGCAGAGCTGGAACCTGCGGAGGCTGCGATCGAACAGACCTTCGTAAACCGGGACGCCGCCGCGACCCTAAAGCTTGGTCAGGCTAGGGGCATCGCGATGCTGGTCCCGGCCATGGCAGGGCTCAGCATCGCTGAATATGCGCCGAATGCCGTCAAGAAAACTGTTATTGGCGTGGGGCACGGTGACAAGGATCAGATCCGCGCCATGGTGAGATGTCTGCTTCCCAAAGCCACCCCCGATAGCTCCGACGCGGCTGATGCGCTCGCCATCGCCATCACTCATGCGCATTCGCGCAAGAGCTCAAAACTCGACCAGGCGGTGGCACGGGCGGACCGTCGGGCTCAGAGGACGGCATCATGATCGGCAAGTTGACTGGCCTCGTCGACACGGTTGCGGAGTCGACAGTAATCATCGACGTAAGTGGCGTCGGCTATGAGGTGACCATGGGGTCCCGTCAACTTGGGGCGCTGCCCCCGGTCGGCGAGCCGGTGTCACTCGCTATCGACACGCATATGCGCGAGGACAGCATTAGGCTTTACGGGTTCGCTTCAGAGCATGAGCGCGCCTGGTTTCGTGCTTTGCAGACCGTGCAGGGTGTGGGCGCCAAAGTCGCGCTTGCCGTTTTGGGGTCTCTCTCCGTGGCGGACCTCGCCAACGCCGTAGCGCTGCAGGACAAAGCACATGTGGCGCGGGCCCAAGGTGTTGGCCCGAAGGTCGCCGGGCGGATCGTCGCCGAGCTTAAGGACAAGATGCCAGCGCTTGCACCTGCATTGTCCGTGTCTGGCGCCGCGCCATCTGCTGTCGCAGAGCTTCCTGAGGGACTAGCCGCGCGCGACGCTGTCTCCGCGCTCACTAACCTTGGCTACGCCCATGGCGAAGCTGCTGCGGCTGTAAGTGCGGCAATGCGAGCAGCGGGAGACGAAGCTGGCGCAGCCGACTTGATCCGGCTGGGCTTGAAGGAGCTGTCGCAATGACAGAGCGCGTTCTAGCCTCGGCCAAGCGGGACGACGATCAGCCGGAAGCTGCGCTCCGGCCGCAAGTTTTGTCTGAGTTCATCGGTCAGGCCAAGATTCGCGCGAATCTGAAGGTCTTTATCGATGCAGCGCGCACGCGCGGAGAAGCGCTGGATCATGTGCTTTTTGCCGGACCGCCCGGGCTAGGTAAGACCACGCTTGCGCAAATCGTTGCGCGCGAACTTGGCGTCAATTTCCGGGCAACGTCAGGTCCCGTGATTGCCAAGGCTGGCGACCTTGCAGCACTGCTCACCAATCTGGAAGAGCGGGACGTGCTCTTTATTGACGAAATTCACCGGCTGAGTCCGGCCGTTGAGGAGATCCTCTACCCGGCCATGGAGGACTTTCAGCTCGATCTTATTATCGGCGAAGGGCCTGCCGCGCGGTCCGTGCGGATCGACCTTGCCAAGTTCACGCTGGTTGCCGCGACCACGCGCACAGGTCTACTGACGACACCGTTGCGTGAGCGGTTCGGCATACCCATTCGGCTCCTGTTCTACCATGTGAGCGAGTTGCAAGAGATCGTCGGCCGGGGCGCGCGCCTCTTGGGCCTTCCTTTGACGGACGATGGGGCCCTTGAGGTTGCAAAGCGATCGCGGGGGACGCCCCGCGTGGCGGCGCGGCTGTTGCGCCGTGTGCGAGACTTTGCGGCCGTGCAGGGCGATGGCGCCGTGGATGCTGCGCTTGCCGACAGTGCATTGTCTCAGCTGGAAGTGGACGGGCGTGGGTTGGATGCGCTTGACCATCGCTATTTGCGGCTGATTGCCGTGAACTATGGGGGCGGGCCCGTGGGGATCGAGACGATTGCTGCTGGCCTGTCAGAGCCGCGCGACGCCATTGAAGAGATCATCGAGCCCTATCTCTTGCAGCAGGGTTTCATCGCGCGTACGCCACGCGGCCGCGTGTTGACCGGACAGGCGTTCGAGCATCTTGGCATTACAGCGCCACCCGAGGCCGCCCAAGGCACGCTCTTCGTCGGCGGAACCGGGAGCGAAGACAATTGAGCGGGGAAGTGTCGCGAGACTGGCCGGACCTTGCCGGTCGGATCGAGGGCGATACGCATGTATTGCCCGTTCGCGTCTACTTCGAAGACACCGATTTCACAGGACTTGTGTATCACGCGAACTTCCTGAAATTCTGCGAGCGCGGCAGGTCCGATTTCATCCGCGGTCTTGGCATCGATCACCGCAGTCTTGAGAATCCTGGGCAGGGCGAGCCGGCAGTTTTTGTCGTCCGCCGCATCGAGGTGGATTATCTGCGGCCTGCCCGTATAGATGAGGTGCTGGAGGTCGTGACGCGTTGTGAGGACATCGGTCGCGCGACCCTGGTTCTTGCTCAGGATGTGTGCCGAGACGGCGTGGTGCTGGCGCGCCTCAAGGCCTCCATCGTGCTTGTGTCCAAGGCCGGCAAACCGCAGCGGCTGGGACCGCTCGTTAGCGAGGCGCTTGAACGTTTCCTTAAGACGCGCGGTTGAACTTATGGGCCTAGGGATTCGCACATCCTCCGGGCTTGGTGCGTTCGACCGGCCGTTGTTGCACCCGTTTTCCGTCCGTTGAGATGGGCTCATCAGCGCGCCGCATGAGAGGTTTGCTATGAATCCGGACGACAGCCAGCTTGGCGTTGGCGATACAGCCAATGTTGCCCCGTCAGTGCCAGAGCTGATCCTCAATGCGCCTCTTGGCGTTCAGCTGGCCATTATCGTGCTCTTGGTCGCCCTCATGTGGAGCGTGGTGGTCATCGCTCGGAAACTGATCCAGCTCTACAAGGCGCGCAAGGAGGCGGACAAATTCGAGAAGGTGTTTTGGTCTGGCCAGGCGCTCGACGAACTCTATCAACCGCTCGCCCAGCGCCGAAACAATGGCATGGCGGCCCTGTTTGTGTCGGCAATGCGCGAGTGGAAACGCTCCTCTCAGGGGGATAATGGGCAGCCCTCGTCACGGCCCATGACAGGTGCGCAAGGCCGTATCGAGTTGGTGACGAAGGTCGCCCTCACCCGGGATCTCGACGCTTTGGCCAGCGGGCTAAGTTTCTTACGTGTTGTTGCGGCTACGGCGCCTCTCGTTGGCCTTTTCGGCCTCTCTTGGGGGCTCATGTCCGCTTTTCAAGTGGTGGCGGGTACCAGCGTTGCCAATTTGGCTGCCGTGGCTCCTGGGGTTGCCCAGGGCCTTTTGTCAGCCGCCTTGGGCTGGCTCGTCGCGATCCCTGCCAAGGCCTTTACCGTGAAGTTCGAGGCGGAGCGCGCGCGCTATGCAGCGCGCCTCAGAGGTTTCTCGGACGAATTCTCCGCCATACTCTCACGGCAGATCGATAGGGCGGCGTAGTCGCGATCATCAGGGTTCCCGCCGGCATGCTAGCCCGCTCGGTCTTGCTTCCTGATTGGCCTGAAGGTGCGTTCGGTTCCGACGTATTCTAGCGGTTCGAAGGCCTTGTGTTGCGCTTCTGCAACACTCGGTCACCTTTAATTAACCCGATCACTTCAACGTGGTTAACCATGCCTTGATCGCTGTTTCATCGAGGGATAGCGTTTTGAGGAAGGATAACGAGAGTCGGCGTGGCATTTTCGCATCATGGACTGGCAAAACGGCGTTAGGGCCCCAGTCCGAACTTGATCTGATAGCGCTGCACCGGTACACGCAAAGACGGCACTTGCCGTATTAACTAAAGGAGAGAAGACCATGCAGGGTTTGAAGGGCGTTGTCGCCGCAGTCATGCTGGTAGCCGCTGCCGTTTCGCTCGGCGGTTGCTTCGGCCACCACCAAGAAACCGTCGTTGTTGAGCCGCTCAAGCTCGGCTAACGACCGCTTTTTCAGATCCTGAGCGCTTGAAGCGTTTGGATTTGCGGAAGCTCTAAGGTTTCCATCACGGAATTTGGGATGTCTGTGGCGCTAGAGATTTCGGCGCTTCGGCATCCTTTTCCTTTTTTGGACCCTGCTTTGGACCGTGTTCCACAGGCTATGGCGGTCCCGTATCCCGGCTTTGCGCCCGGTCGTCGGCGCTCGTCGGACCATGCTCTCTGATGCGATGAGAGAACGGCTTACACCGCGTTAACGGGTTGGTCTCTAGGCTGTTCCCAAAAGCCAAGCGACTTTTGGGAGTTCCCATCATGCATGTGTGCGGTGGCTTCGGCCGCGCAGGCGCCCTTGTCGGCGCGATTTGCCTCTCCGTTGGTCTCACGGCCTGCTTCGGCCCGTCGACTCAGCCGCAGGAGTATTCGCTTGGCGCCGCCGATTCTGACGGCTCACCTGAGAAGGTTGCCGATGCGCCGGAGAGTGTCGCGGGCGAAGCGGCACCAACCAGTTCGGCCCAGTTTGCTGCAGCCGCAGGCGACGTTGTTTATTTTGATCACGATAGCGCTGAATTATCGCCGGTCGCGAAGGCAACCCTGCGCCGGCAGGTGCGTTGGCTTCGCGAGCACCCCGACTACGGCATTCTGATCGAGGGTCATGCGGACGAGTGGGGAGGCTCTCAGCACAATCTCATGCTTGGCGCCCAGCGCGCCGTCGCCGTGAAGACCTATCTTGAAGGAAACGGGATTCGCACCGCGTCGATCCCGACCATCTCCTACGGACGAGAGCGCCTAGTCGCCAGTTGCCAAGCGTACTCTTGCCGTAAACAAAACCGCCGCGCCCGAACGGTCGTATCGCCGCCGCGCTAAGCTCCTCTCGTTTCGAGGCACACTTGCTCTACAGCGACCCTTGCGGCATTGCTTGCTCGCATGACCGCGAACCCAATCACCAAGGTCGAGACAAACCGTTTGATGGCGCCGGTCGCCCGTTTTGGCCGCATGGCGCTTGCGGTATCTGGTGGACCAGACAGTCTCGCGCTGCTTCACCTCGGTGGAGACTTTGCCCGCCGGCATGGATTGGCCGCGCCCGTGGTCCTAACGGTGGATCACGATCTCCGACCAGGGTCGAGAGCCGAAGCCGAAACCGTGGCGCGCCTCGCCGAGGAATTGGAGCTGACCCATGCCATCCTAACTTGGCGGCATGGACCCATTCGCAACGGGCTCCAGGCCATCGCGCGTGAGGCCAGATACGACCTCATGGCGGCCTATTGTAGCTCCCACAACATTCCTGCGCTTGCGACGGCCCATCATCTGGACGATCAGGCAGAGACGTTCCTCATGCGGCTCAAGCGCGGCAGTGGGCTTGATGGCCTGGCAGCCATCCCGGAAGAGGGAAACTGGTCAGGGCTGACGCTCCTGAGGCCGTTGCTCGATGTTCCGAAGGCACGGCTCATTGCGACCACAACGGCTGCGGGGCTGTCGCCAGTGTCCGACCCCAGCAATATCGATCCGCGCTTCGAGCGGGTCCGCTTGCGCGGCGCGATGGCCATGCTCGCTGAATTGGGCCTAACCCCAGAGGCTATCGCTCTTTCGGCGCGCCGTTTACGGCGAGCCCGGTCAGCTCTGGAGGCTACAGTCGATGCGTTTCTGAACGCGCATAGCGAGCGCAGCCCGGCTGGTTATGCATCCGTTTCAATGCCGGCGCTCCTCAGCGTGCCGGAGGATGTTGGCCTCAGAGCGCTTGCGCGTTTGGTGGCGGCGGTTGGCGGCTCCAACCGGCCGGTGCGACTTGCCAAGCTCGAAGCGCTATTCGAGGGGCTTCGAGCGCGTGACGTCAGGGCGCAGACATTAGGGCGCTGCCAAATCGTCCCAGTTGATGATCGGCTTGCGGTCTTTCGCGAGCATCGCACGTCCAGCCTGCCAAAGGTGAAGCTGCAGCCTGGCCATCGTCTGCTCTGGGACAATCGGTTTTGCATCGACTTGGGTGACCGCGAGCCCGAGACCGTAACGGTCGAGGCACTGGGTAAGGCGAGAGCCGGAACGCTGGCGCATGGCGAAGGCGGGCTGCAACGCGTGCCGCGGCTCGCGGCCTGCACCATGCCTGCCTGCCGCTTTGGGGATGGGCGCGTTCTCCTCCCTGATCTAGGTCTCGGTGGCGTTGCGCCAGAACCGCGCCGGGATGGCGGTTTCGACTGCCGGGCGACGTTCCTGTGGGGGGTCCGATCGGTATGATCGGCAATATAAAGAGGAGGCGGCGCCTCAACTTGGCTATTTTTTTCGCTTTTCTGCAAAAAACGCATCAGAAAATGCCGCAGGGCTGACGTTAGCTTTACTTGGCAAAAGTGTTGCCCCTTCTTATGTTAATGGGGCTCTACTATGCTCATTGCGCCGTTTGGGTAATTACCCAGCCCGCGTGCCGCGAGATTTAATCTATCAGGTCAGTGTATGAATTCGAACTTTCGTAACTTCATCGTCTGGGTTTTCATCGGCCTTTTGCTGGTCGCCCTGTTTAACCTCTTCCAAAGCGACAACGTCCAAGTTCGCGGCAACGAGATCAGCTTTTCACAGCTTCTTTCCGAAGTCGAAAACGGTCGCGTTCAAGATGTGACCATCGCCGGAAATAAGATCACCGGTCACTTCTCCGATGGTCGAAATTTCCAAACCTATGCGCCCAACGACCCAGGGCTCGTTCAGAACCTGCACGAGAAGGGTGTGAAGATTTCGGCTAAACCATCCGACGAAGATGTGCCGTCATTGTTCGGCGTACTGATTTCTTGGTTCCCGATGTTGCTGCTCATCGCGGTGTGGATCTTCTTTATGCGGCAGATGCAGTCCGGTGGCGGACGCGCAATGGGCTTCGGCAAGTCGAAGGCGAAACTGCTCACCGAGCGCCACGGGCGCGTGACGTTCGACGACGTGGCCGGCGTTAACGAGGCGAAAGAAGACCTGCAGGAGATTGTGGAATTCCTGCGCGATCCGCAGAAGTTCCAAAAACTCGGCGGCCGTATCCCACACGGTGCTCTTCTGGTGGGTCCTCCCGGTACCGGCAAAACGCTTCTTGCGCGCGCTATCGCAGGCGAAGCGAACGTTCCCTTCTTCACGATCTCTGGCTCGGACTTTGTCGAAATGTTCGTCGGCGTGGGCGCAAGCCGTGTCCGTGACATGTTCGATCAGGCGAAGAAGAATGCGCCGTGCATCATTTTCATCGATGAAATCGACGCCGTGGGCCGTCATCGTGGCGCGGGCCTCGGGGGTGGCAATGACGAGCGCGAGCAGACCTTGAACCAATTGCTGGTCGAGATGGATGGTTTTGAGGCGAACGAGGGCATCATCCTGGTCGCTGCGACTAACCGACCGGATGTGCTCGATCCAGCGTTGCTGCGTCCGGGCCGTTTCGACCGCCAGGTCGTCGTGCCCCGGCCCGATATGATTGGCCGCGAGAAGATCCTCAAGGTCCATGTGCGCAAGGTGCCGTTGGCACCAGACGTAGATTTGCGCGTCATCGCGCGTGGAACGCCGGGCTTCTCGGGCGCCGACCTTGCCAACCTCGTGAATGAGGCGGCCCTTTTGGCCGCGCGCCGCTCGAAGCGCCTCGTAACACAGCATGAATTCGAGGACGCGAAGGATAAGGTCATGATGGGCGCAGAGCGCCGGTCCATGGCCATGACCGAAGAAGAAAAGACGCTCACGGCGTATCACGAGGGCGGTCACGCGCTCGTGGCACTTCATCAGCCTGCGTCGGATCCGGTGCACAAGGCGACGATCATCCCGCGCGGGCGCGCGCTGGGCATGGTGATGCGCCTGCCGGAGCGCGACATGCTCTCGCATACACGTGCTAAGTTGAAAGCCGATGTCGCGGTGGCCATGGGTGGCCGCGTTGCGGAAGAGGTTGTCTTCGGCTACGACAAAGTCACATCCGGGGCGTCTTCGGATATCAAGATGGCGACGCAGCTTGCGCGCGCCATGGTCACTCAGTTCGGTATGTCCGATAAGCTGGGACCGCTGGCCTACGGCGACAATGAAGAAGAGGTGTTCCTCGGTCATTCGATCGCGCGGCAACAGCACTTGTCCGACGAAACCCAGTCCATGGTCGATGAGGAAATCCATCGCATTGTGGATGAGGGCTTTGAGACGGCGCGGAAGGTCATCTCGGAAAATCTCGACGACCTGCATACGATTGCCCGCGGGCTCTTGGAGTATGAGACGCTGTCGGGTCAGGAGATCAAGGACCTGCTGAATGGTAAGCCGCCGGTTCGGGACTTCCCAGCGGAAGATACCGATCAGGGTGGACCGCAGTCTGCTGTGCCGGTCTCGGGGCGGAGCAAGAAGCCTCCTGCACCGGACACGGGCGGCATGGAGCCCCAACCGACCTAGGGGTCTTAGTCGACTTCGAATACTTTAGCCATGCCCGGTCATCGCGCCGGGCATGTTGCTTTTGCGCCGCGGCTGGTTGTGCCGAGGCCCGACCAATGTGATAGGCCTCAACCATGTCAGATGGAAAAATCTATCTCAGGCCGCTCGGCTTTCTTTATGGGCCTCAAGCTGATGCTGCCATCGAAGATGGGCTCGCGATGCCACTTGCAGGGGGGCCAATCGCCTTTACCGCTGTCGAGCTGATCGAAGGAACACCTGGTAATTCCAAGGCCTATATCTTTTCGGCTTCGGCGTTGAGCGAGGCAGGGGATCCCGACTTACGGAGCCGCCTTGATTGTGTGACGCGCCCGCGATCACCGTTCGCCGGCCTCGATCTGTCACGGCCTGTGCTGATGGGCATTGTAAACGTGACACCGGATTCGTTCTCCGATGGCGGTCTATACGATGAGACTGAGGGTGCGGTGGCGCATGCCGCATCGCTGACAAACGACGGCGCTGCAATCGTCGACATTGGTGGCGAGTCCACGCGACCAGGGTCCGATACGGTTGCGGTGCAGGACGAGCTGGGTCGTGTCCTGCCTGTATTGGGGGGGCTGAAGGGCACCAAAGCGGTTATCTCAATCGATACGCGAAAAGCCGAGATCGCCCGAGCGGCGGCGGAGGCAGGCGCTAAGATTTTCAATGACGTCTCGGCGTTTACCCACGATGAGCGGTCTCTGCAAACGGCCGTCGAAGCTGGACTAGACGTCGTGTTGATGCATGCGAAAGGCGAGCCCAAGACCATGCAGGACAATCCGTCCTATGACGACGTGGTGCTCGAGGTGTTCGATTACCTTGAGGGGCGCATTGAGACTTGTGTCGCAGCAGGCATGCAAACGGCCCGCATTGCTGCGGACCCAGGCCTCGGTTTCGGGAAGACGCTAGAGCACAATCTCGCACTCTTCGCGAATGTTGGCCTGTTTCATGGACTTGGCGTCCCCTTACTTATCGGGGCATCCCGTAAGCAGTTTATTCGCGGGTTTGGGCAGGCCACCGATCCGAAATCGCGGGAGCCGGGCAGCCACGCCGCCGCGATTGCCTCGGCCGCGCAGGGAGCGCAGCTTTTCCGAGTGCATGATGTGGCGGGGACTAACCAGGCTCTGGGGGTCTGGCGTGCTGCGACCTTCGGCTCTGAAAAATAGAGAAAATCAAGCTTTTCCTGACAAGCCAGATGTAACGTTTGCTTACATTTTTTGAACCAATTCATCTGCTACCCAGCGCATAATCTACGTCCGCCTCACCAGGGGCTGGAAAACCTGTTATGGCGGGCGAACAACGAGTTGCTTATATTGGCCAGGCGGCGGAACGCATGTCTGGCAGTATTGACGGGGGAATAACCGGGATGGCCAGAAGTTACTTTGGCACGGATGGTATCCGTGGCAGCGCCAACTCGCATCCGATGACGTCCGAGGTGGCGCTCAAGGTCGGCATGGCTGCCGGAAAGCTGTTCACAAACGGCTCCTACCGCCATCGCGTGGTGATTGGCAAAGACACGCGCCTGTCAGGTTACATGATCGAGTCCGCGCTCGTATCCGGTTTCACAGCAGCCGGAATGGATGTATTCCAGCTCGGCCCCATGCCGACGCCTGCTGTCGCCATGTTGACGCGATCGCTACGCGCCGATCTAGGCGTGATGATTTCCGCGTCCCACAATCCCTACCTCGACAACGGCATCAAGCTCTTCGGGCCTGAAGGATACAAACTGTCCGACGATCAGGAGAGTCAGATCGAGGACCTCATCCGAGGACCCTCGGAGGGCCTCTTGGCAACGGCCGATCGGATCGGCCGCGCGACCCGCATTGAAAGCGCCCGGGAGCGCTACATCGAGTTTGCCAAGCGGACACTGCCACGGAATTTGCGCTTCGATGGAATTCGCGCGGTCATCGACTGCGCAAATGGGGCTGCCTACAAAGTTGCTCCCGAAGCGCTTTGGGAGCTCGGAACCGAAGTCATCAAAATAGGTGTCGAGCCCAACGGCCTCAACATCAATAAGGACTGCGGGTCGACCTCGGCGCAAAACCTCATCCGCAAGGTCAAAGAGGTGCGAGCAGATATCGGGATCGCGTTGGACGGCGACGCGGATCGAGTTGTGATTGTCGACGAAAAAGGTCGCATCATCGATGGCGATCAACTCATGGCGGTCATCGGCGAGTTTTGGTTGCGGCGCGGCCGGCTCGCCGGCGGCGGTATCGTTGCGACAGTTATGTCCAATCTCGGACTTGAGCGGTATATCGAAGACCTCGGACTTGGCATGGCGCGAACGCCTGTCGGCGACCGCTACGTCACCGAGCATATGCGCCAGCACGGATACAATGTGGGCGGCGAGCAGTCGGGGCATATTGTTTTGTCTGATTTCTCGACGACGGGTGATGGCCTTGTCACGGCGCTGCAGATCTTGGCCGTGGTCGTCCAAAGCGGCCGTCCAGTCAGCGAGGTGTGCAATCGCTTCGAGCCGTTGCCGCAGGTCCTTGAGAATGTGCGGTACAAAGACAATCAGCCGCTGGATAATCTCGGCGTGCAGCGCGCGATCAACAACGGGAAGTCTAAACTTGGGAATGCCGGGCGCCTTGTCATTCGCCCGTCCGGTACAGAACCCGTCATTCGCGTCATGGCCGAAGGCGATGACGAGGGTCTCGTGAAGAATGTGGTTTCGGATATCGTTCACGCCCTTTCAGACGCAGCGGCTGCGTGAAGCACACAGTGCGAGAAGAATGACTTCTTGACGCCCAGTGTTTGCCGCTGTGCGGCTTGCGTGCGTGAAGGAGCTGGTTTGCTTCCTGATTGAACGTTCCTGGCAATTGGTCGGCTTGACGCGGCGACGGCACGCGCGCTAGTGCACGCTTTGCCTCAGCGCCGCAACCGCGCGAGCGCCCTGGCTGCGATGACCTTGTGGAGCCCGTCCGTGACGCCCCTCGACAAACCAACAATCCGCCCTGAGAACCCCCGTTTCTCATCCGGCCCATGTACCAAGCACAAAGGTTGGTCGCTCGACGCGCTTAACGGGGCACTGTTGGGGCGGAATCACCGACAAAAGGATACGAAGGCCAGGATCGCGGACGCACTTGCGCATACGCATTCGCTTCTCAAGTTGCCCGACGGCTATCGAGTGGCACTTGTCCCCGCGTCAGACACGGGCGCCGTGGAAATGGCTTTGTGGAATCTGCTCGGACCACGCGGCGTCGATGTGCTCGCTTGGGAGGCATTCAGCTCGGACTGGGTCACGGACATTGTCGACGAGCTGAAGCTTCGCAATGTTCGTGTCTTGAAGGCGCCATTCGGGGAGCTTCCCGATCTCGCACAAGTGGACTCTGCGCGCGACGTTGTCTTTGCCTGGAATGGCACCACGTCCGGCGTCCGCGTCCCTAATGCGGATTGGATTTCGGCTGACAGGGAAGGGCTGACGATTTGCGATGGTACATCGGCTGTGTTCGCACAAGACATGGACTGGCTGAAGCTCGATGTGATCACCTATTCCTGGCAGAAAGTGCTTGGCGGCGAAGCGCAGCACGGCATGCTGATCCTGTCCCCGCGCGCCGTTGAGCGACTGGAGACTTACACGCCGCCCTGGCCCCTGCCAAAACTGTTTCGCCTGACGAAGAACGGTGCGCTGATGTCGTCTGTCTTCGAGGGCGCTACGATCAATACGCCGTCTCTGCTGTGTACCGAGGACTATTTGGTCTCCTTGGCATTTATCGAGACCATCGGAGGTCTGGATGGCGCGATTGCGCGCGCCAACGCAAACGCAAAGACTATCGCCGATTGGGTCGGGGGGACTCCATGGGTGGACTTTTTGGCGGTCGATCCTGCAACCCGCTCCAATACATCCGTTTGTCTCAAGGTAGTGGAGCCAGACATCGTCGCACTCTCAGCCGATGCGCAATCCGCGTTCGCCAAGCGCATGGCCCAACGGTTGGAGCAGGAGGGTGTCGCCTTCGATATCGCCTCCTATCGTTCCGCGCCGCCGGGGCTGCGCATCTGGACCGGAGCCACGGTTGAGCGTTCGGACATCGAAGCGCTACTGCCCTGGCTCGACTGGGCATTTCGGTGCGAGAAGGAGGCTCTTGTCGGGTGCATATGAGTCAGTTTCCAAGGGTCGCATCGGCCCGCCAGCCAGGCTATAACGGCCCACGGCCCTGCGCTTGCGGGGCCGTTTCTTTGTACTATCCAGGATTCAGGAGATTTTGTCGTGGCCAACGTTGTGGTCGTCGGCTCCCAATGGGGTGACGAGGGCAAAGGCAAGATTGTGGACTGGCTCTCTGAGCGTGCCGACGTGGTAGTGCGCTTTCAGGGCGGACATAACGCTGGCCACACGCTCGTGGTTGATGGAAAGACCTACAAGCTGTCCCTGTTGCCCTCCGGCGTCGTGCGCCAGAGCAAGCTCTCCGTTATTGGGAATGGCGTCGTCGTCGACCCGTGGGCCCTTGCCGAGGAGATTGCACGCATCGAGGAACTTGGGGTGCAGATCTCCCGAAACAATCTTCGGATCGCCGAGAACGCCACGCTCATCCTGCCGCTACACCGCGAGCTCGACGCGCTGCGCGAGGCGGCCGCCGGTGACGGAAAAATTGGCACAACGAAACGAGGCATCGGCCCCGCCTACGAAGATAAGGTCGGGCGACGGGCTATTAGGGTCATGGATCTGGCCGATCTATCGGTCTTGAAGCCAAAGATCGAACGTATTCTCGCTCACCACAATCCGCTGAGGCGCGGCCTCGGTGAGCCGGAAATCTCGGCGGATACACTTTGCGATCAGATCACACAGGTTGCCGATAAGATCCTGCCTTACATGGATTCGGTTTGGTCACTGCTCGATAAGGCTAAGCGCGACCGCAGTCGAATTCTGTTCGAGGGTGCTCAAGGAGCGCTTCTCGATATCGATCATGGCACCTATCCTTTCGTGACGTCCTCGAACACAGTGGCCGCGCAGGCGGCGACGGGTTCGGGGATCGGGCCGAATGCCATCGATTTCGTTCTCGGCATCACCAAGGCTTACACGACCCGCGTCGGCGAGGGGCCTTTTCCGACCGAGCTCTTCGACGAGACGGGACAGCTGATCGCAGAGCGCGGCGCGGAGTTCGGTACCGTAACGGGCCGGGCTCGGCGATGCGGTTGGTTCGATGCCTGCCTCGTGCGCCAGACCTGCAAAGTCGCTGGTATTAATGGGATCGCACTCACGAAACTCGACGTCCTGGACGATATACCCGGCGGCAAACTGAAGATCTGCGTGGGCTACAAGCTCGACGGAGTCGATCTCGACTATTTGCCGGCCGCGCAAGGAGCGCAGGCGCGGGTCAATCCCGTCTACGAAGAAATGGAGGGATGGACCGAATCGACCCGGGGCGCGCGCTCTTGGGCCGAGTTACCGGCGCAATGCATCAAGTATGTGCGCCGGCTAGAGGAGCTAACCGGCGTGCCCGTAGCGCTTCTGTCCACAAGTCCGGAACGCGACGACACAATACTCGTCCGCGACCCATTCGCGGGGTAGGGGCAGTCCAGAGTTTGAGACTTGTTGTAGTTTGGTTCTAGGATAGGATGACAACCGTTACACGCGAGGGTTGTCATGGCAGAAAAGCTGAAATGCGATCTCGTGATGCGCGGCGGGATCACGAGCGGCATCGTCTATCCACGAGCCATTGCTGAGTTAGCTAAGAACTACGATTTCTGCTCTATCGGTGGCACGTCCGCTGGCGCGATCGCCGCGGCCGGGACGGCGGCAGCGGCTCTTGGGCGCCGGAACGGCGTTGAACCCGATCCGTTCGAAAGCCGCATCAAGGATCTGCCGCGCGAATTGGGCACCAAGTACCGGGGCAAGACACAGCTGGAACGGTTGTTCCAGCCTGAGCACGGAACCCGGCGTCTTTTCAGTGTGCTGATGGCGGGACTTGGGCGCGAGAGCCTTTTCCTGAAGGTTCCAAGAATTCTCGTCGCGTTATGGCGGAACTATTGGCCGCTGACGTTGCTGGGCGCTTTGATTGGGTTGGGGCCTGTGATTGCCTTCGTCGCCACATCCGGCCTAAGTGGATTTTGGTTCTACCTTCTCTTGGCCTTAGGCCTATTAGCGGCTGCGGTTGTTGTGACCGTGGCAGCTTCTGGCGGTGTCGTGTCGGATGTGTTGAAGCGCTTGCCGGAGAACGGTTACGGCATGTGCTCTGGCTCTGATGGTCCCGGTGCCTATTCCGAGAGCAATGAAAACGGCCCTCCGCTTACGGATTGGCTGCATACGCTGTTTCAAGATTTGGTAGGTGCAGGGCGTGACGCGGCGCCCGTAACGTTCGGCGACCTTTGGGGCAATGGCGGCAATCCAGAAGCAAAGCGCGACATCGAGCTCGTGCTAATGAGCACGAATATTACGCGGGGAATCTCGCAGCGATTTCCGTTCCTGGAGGGAAGTTGGGGAAGGCTATTGTTCAAGAAAGAAGAGTTTGCCGAACTGTTTCCGCCTTCTGTCGTCAAACATCTCTGCGAGAAAGGTGAACTTCGAAAACGGACTGCTAGCGATGAGGACTGGGCCGATTATGAGTCCGAGGTCGAGACGAGAGGCTTTGTGCCTCTACCTGCGCCAGCGGACCTGCCAATACTTCTTGGCGCGCGTTTGAGCTTAAGCTTTCCGTTTCTTCTAAGCGCCGTGCCTCTCTATGCGGCCAACGGGCTGGCGAAGCCTGCGCGTGGGAAAATACCTTTGGAACGCTGCTGGTTTTCGGATGGCGGGCTGACCAGCAACTTCCCCCTTCACTTCTTCGACTCCCCCCTTCCGCGACATCCCACGTTCGGTATCAATCTGATGCCAGCGTCGGTTAGGCTCGCTGATACGGGCGGTGCGTCGGATAAAATCCCTGATTCTAGCGCCGCGAGCGACGATCCCTGGTCATACATTTACATGCCGAGCACAAACGCATCGGGCATCAGCGATGCGGCGCCTTTCAACATATTTGATCGTAAGGGCCCGAGTGTTGGTGGTTTTTTCAGCGCGATGTTCGATACTGCGCGTAACTGGGCAGACACCGAACTAATGGCAATGCCGGGATACCGCGATCGCATCGTGCATGTGATGCTAAGAAGTGACGAGGGAGGCTTGAACCTGAACATGCCCGATACGCTTATCCGCGATGTCGGTGAGCGGGGCGAAAAGGCCGGTGAGCTGCTCGCTGCACGATTCGCCGAGGAGCCGGGACTTGATCCCCAAAGGGGCGGAGAAATCACACTCACATGGGATAACCACCGCTGGGTTCGGTATCGGTCGCTCATGGCCGGCCTTGAGCTTGTGCTGAAGGGTGTCCGCAGCTCTTGGAACACGGGCTATGGAACGCTCCTCGACCGGCCCATGGGTGAGACGCCAAGCTATCAGTTCCAGAATATGCGGCAGCGTGACTTTGCGCGGCAGTCCACCGCAACCGTCTTAGCTGTCGCCAACGACTGGGAGACTGTTCCGAGCTTCGACCGCTACGATGGTAAGACGGACGGACGGTCGCCGCGGCCAAAACCTACCTTGCGCATGATGCCGCTAGGCAGTGGCGATCCCCGGGCGGAGCGGCCAGACGGATCGGAAACTCCACGCGGGACAAACAAAGGGACGGTCTAGACCGTGCTCTCTGGGCGCAGACACTTGCAGCTATGCAAGGAGCCTTGGTGCTGCCAAGCTAAAGTCTCAAAGCAATTGCCGTAAGGGCAATGCGGTTGCGGGGTCCTCCACTCTTGCGCATTAGTTTTCGGGCGACACTCCTCACGCTTATGCTGGCCGTGCTGTTGACGGCGGTGACGCTGCTCGCTGTCGCGGCCTATCTGTATGCCCGTTTCGCAGTGCAGGACCTCGGTGCGCAAGTTATCACCCAGGCATCCGAACGAGTGGTGCAGCACGTTCAGCATGCGCTTGACGTTGCGGAGGACGAGGTCGACACCGTTGGGCGTCTCATCGCGGAGGGGTGGATCGATCCGGACGATGAGGAGCGTTTGAGCACCTATTTCGCTGCTGCTCTAGAGGCGCGCCCGAGCCTGTCTTACATGTCTTTCAGCATGCCGAGCGGAAAGTACTTTCACGCCTTTCGCGATCGGAACGGCACGCTCACCGTCTTATGGCTGACGCCGGAGGAGGATGGTAGCCGCCATCTACGCGAGTTCACCGTCGTGTCTGGCAAGCCTTGGCAACCGCTGCGAGACATTCCAAATTCGAAAAGAACGCCACCCTTTGAGCGCCCCTACTACAAGGAGATCGTCAAGGCTGGGAAACCGATTTGGACGGAGTCTTATGTGTTTCTCGGCTCAGGCGAGTCCCTTGACGTTCCAGGCGTAAGCCGAGGTGAGCCGGTGGTAGGGCCAGATGGCAAGTTCGTCGGAGTCCTAACGGCAGATTTCGACCTTTACGCCCTGAGCCGGTTCCTGCGCGGCGTGACATTGGGCCCCGATAGCGTCTCCTTCATGTTGGAGATCACCAGGGATGGGGACAGGCGCGTGATCGCCCATCCGTCTGCGGCCGACCCCGATGAATCTAGCCGAATCGACCTTGCGCACCCCGCCACCGACGGCGAGGGCATGGTCACCATCCGAGCTGAAGATATAGCGGATGCGCGGGTTGCCAGGTTCCTTGAGCCGCTTGGCGCGAATCTCTCAGGCACGCCCTCTACGCTGCAAGAAGTTCAATTCGAGGCGGACGGTCAGATTTATGTCGGCGGCTATCGGCATCTGGGCCGGGAGGGCGGCCCCAACTGGATCATCGGCATGCTGTTACATGAAGACGGCGTCTTCGGTGACGTTCAGCGCATGGCCCAGCTCATGGTCTATCTTGGGTTTGGCGGGGTGCTGCTGGCGGCGGTCCTATCGGCCCTTCTTTCGAAGCGCATTGCCAGCAATCTCGGCGCGATTTCGGAGGAAACGCGCAGCATCGGGCAGTTTCGCTTGGATCCGAAGCCGCCTGTGCCCAGTCGCATCCGTGAGATCAGCACACTTGCGACAGCCGTTGAGGAGATGAAGACCGGCCTTCGGTCCTTTCAGAAATATGTGCCTGCAGATTTGGTACGCCTGCTGCTGGAATCGGGCGAAGAAGCAAAGCTCGGGGCCGAGCGAACCGAGGTCACAGTGTACTTCTCTGACCTTGTGGGCTTCACCTCGATATCTGAAACGCTTCCGCCCGACACGCTGGTCAAGCTCCTCGCGAGCTATCTCGACGAAATGACGGGTGAGATCCATCGGCATGGCGGCACGGTCGACAAATTCATTGGCGACGGCATTATGGCGCTTTGGGGCGCGCCGCGCTCACTCGATCGAGATGCGCTGGGTGCGTGTCGTGCAGCCCTTGCCAACCGCGCGAGGCTCGCAGATCTGCGGGTGACCTGGGCTCAGGAAGGGCTGCCTCTCCTGCTGACTCGCACGGGGATTCACACAGGCTCTGCGATGGTCGGCAATTTCGGTAGTCCTAGCCGGCTCGACTACACGGCGATTGGCGACACGGTAAACGTTGCGAGTAGGCTGGAAGGACTCAATCAGCTTTACGGCACCGATATTCTCATCAGCGACGTGACCCAGCGCGCGGTGGACGACGCAATCCTTACACGGCCTATCGACAAGGTCGCAGTCAAAGGTCGACAAGAAGGTCTGATGATCTATGCCTTGTTAGGGGAACGCGAAGCCTCCTCTGAGGAAGACATCGCCTTGGCACGCGCGAGCGCGGAGGCAATGGAGCTTTACTTCAGCCGGAAGTGGGAGGCCGCGGGGGCTGCTTTCACTGCCATTCTGAAACAAAGCCCAGACGATAAGCCTGCTCTTGTCATGCGCGACCGATGCAAGGCGTTCCGGAACTCGCCACCGCCGGCGGACTGGGACGGCGTGTCTCATGCGCCGAAATGAGATGTTGGAGGGCTGTGCTGCCGCGTTGAGCCGGCTTGCGTAAGAGGCCGCACGTTAGTATCGATCCTCCGAGCGGAGTAATCGGGCGAGCTGGATCACGGAGTCCGTCTTCCGCCACCTGTTCCGCCAATCTCAAAGCCTCATAGGGAACGACATGGCCGACAAGACCTACCCTTGGAAGATTGCCTGGATCACGGGTGCTTCGGGCGCGATTTGCGGCGAGATCGCGCAGCGTCTTGCAAAAGCCGGCGTCAAGGTCGCCGCAACAGCGCGGCCAAGCGAGAAGCTCGATGAGTTGGCGGCCTCCAGCCCCAGCATTACGGCCTTTCCGGCCGATGTTCTCGACGTTGAGGCCCTAAAGGCATGCGCGGCAAAAGTAGAAGCCGAGCTTGGGCCGATCGATCTCGCACTACTCGGCGCCGGAATGTATGTGCCGTTCGACATTCGCAACATCGATACGGAGGGTTTTCGTCAAACGATGGCTCTCAACGTGGATGGTGTCTTGAACGGCATTGCAGCTGAGCTGCCTGCGATGCTTGAGCGAGGCGAGGGTCATCTTGCTATTATGGGATCGCTCTTCGGCTACGCAGGTTGGCCAGGCAACGGCAGTTATGGGGCCAGTAAGGCGGCCGTCATCAATCTGGCCGAGAGCTTGAAGCTGGAACTGCGTGGGACAGGAATCGACATCACCCTTATCAATCCCGGCTTTGTCGATACGCCACTCAATGCCTCGTACGATCCAAAGAAGAAGCTCTTCGTAATGTCGAAAGAGCGGTGCGCCCGGAAGATTCTCGAAAAGCTTCCGAAGCGGCCTTATGAGATCGCGTTCCCGCCACAGGTCGAGATCTTCCTCAAGACTGTTCGCAACCTGCCGCGCGCCGCGTCCTTCCCTGTCGTGCGCTGGTTCATCAAAGCGACAGGGGCATAAGGCTCAAGCCGACTTGGCGGGTGGCGGTGCCATGAATTCCGGCCCCACCGGGTCAGTGATCGTCTCGGCCAGAATTTCGTCGATCTCACGCATGGTCGCGTTATCGATGTGCCAGTCCATGATGTCGCCGACTGGCGCCAATTGTTCCGGGCGCCGTGCGCCCCAAAGTGCGATAGTGTTTCCCCGATCCAGAACCCAACGTTCGGCCAATGCCAACAGCGATTTGCCGTACTTCTCCTCGGCGAGTGTCTGCAGCTTCGCGACGGCGGCGAGATACTGCCCCCGACGATCCGGCTTGAACTTCGGATCGTCATTGCGCAGATCATCGACCTTGAAGGTCGTCTCGGCGGTGATCTTGCCGGTTAGCAGCCCGCGGCAGAGCGAGCCGTAGCAGAGTGCCACTAGCTCGTGCGTTTTCGTGTAGGGGAGAATGTCAGTCTCCGCCTCGCGTTCAAACAGATTGTAGGGTGGCTGTAAGGCCGCGATCTTTGCGCCTTTCGCGAAGCGCTCGATCTGCGGGACAGTGCAATTGCTTAGCCCGATCGCGCGGATTTTTCCCTCGTTGCGGAATGTCTCCAAAGTGGCCGCTGTCTCCTCGAAATCCACCGACTCGTCCGGCCAATGAATTTGGTAGAGGTCGATCACATCTGTGCGCAGCCGGCGCAAAGATGCTTCCAGTTGTTGCTGCAGACTTACGGGCGATGAGTCGCGCCGGAGCTTGGTGTCATTCGTGCTGTCCCAAACCATGCCGACCTTTGTGGCGATCAAGACAAGATCCCGCCGTCCCTCAAGCGCCTTGCCGACGCGCTCCTCGGAATGCCCGAAGCCGTAGGCAGGCGCCGTGTCGAGAATATTGATGCCAAGATCCAGCGCGTGGTGGATCGTACCGATGGCATCGGCCTCACTGGTGCCGCCCCACTTCCAACCGCCGATCGCCCACGTGCCGAGCGCGATGCGCGACGCGGCAAACGGCAAACCGTCGATAGGTGTGTGTTCCATTCGGCGACGCTAACACAACCGCTAGGCGTGGTGCGTGGGGAATCGTTCTACGAGAGAAGGTCGCGGAAGTACTGGTCCAGGAAGCGCTCTTTTGGGTCGCG
Organism: Methyloceanibacter sp.; assembly: GCF_058506495.1. Taxonomy (NCBI): domain Bacteria; kingdom Pseudomonadati; phylum Pseudomonadota; class Alphaproteobacteria; order Hyphomicrobiales; family Hyphomicrobiaceae; genus Methyloceanibacter; species Methyloceanibacter sp. The sequence continues at coordinate 26,591 of NZ_JBZMXT010000002.1, forward strand.
CTCCGCCCGTGCCGCAGCGAATTTCTGCAGCCGCGCACCGAAGGCCCGACGCACCATCTCGCGGGTCAGAAACGGTGTTTGGTTGAACAGGGGCGTCCCGCCATGTTCGCTGCAGAAGTCGTTGTAAGCGTGAAGAAATTCTTCCCACTCCGGCCCTCCCGTCGAGGCCGGATCGATACTCATGCCGGGGCCCTCCCACGTATAGGAGAACAAGGCCTCACAATCCCGGCCGATGACATAACCGACCGAGGGTAGGTTGCAGCGAAACCCTGTGCCCTTGTCGTAAGCGTCACAGAAGTCGCAGTACCGCTCCAGGATGTCGAAGAAGTCCGTCTCGCGGAACGACCACATGCTGAAAAGATAGAGAACCTTCGGATTCCGCGGGTAGCTGATGATCTGGGCGTGGGGCCAGCTGTGTTTGTAGCGCATCAGCTGGACCATCAGCTGTCGCTGGAGATAAAAGAACGCGTCGTGGGCCTTAACACGCCATTTCTTGTTCTTGATGTTCGTGTCGATCCAGGCAGCAACGGCAGGCCCGTATTGCTTCCAGAACTTGTTGCGATATTGCCAGCGCAGTCGCGACGTTGGTTTGCGGTCAGGATGCTGTTTGCGTAGCTCGACGACGACCCGTCTGGCATACGGGTAAATGTAATACATGATTGCGTAGCCGCGGGCTTTGTACACCGGCAGGAACTTGCGAAACTCCTCGATGCTGAGCCCGAAGTGACGCACCTCAAGGGCCTGAGTGGGGCGCACTTTGATGGTGACTTCGAAGATCAGGCCAAACAGGCCGTAGCTCGTTCGGAATAGCTGCATTTCCTGAGGATCATTTGCCTCAGTAATCTCTTTGATCTCTCCGTCCGCCGTGACGTAGCGAAGTCCCACCACGTACGAGCTCACCTGCCCATGTTCTCCAGGAAAGGCACTGTCCTTCGTAGCGGCACAGGCGAAGGCGGCTAGCGTCGTGTTGCCAATTTCGGTGGTGATGTAGGGCTGCAGGCCTCTGGCCTTCAGGGCCTTAGCCAGGTCGCCATGGGTCACGCCAGCCTCGACCGTGACGGTATCGCCGGTGAAGTGCAGGATGCGATTCATGGCCGTCATATCGACCATGGTGCCCCCTTCGTCGTCACCGTTCATACGCGCGGTCGAATGCATCGACCCCGCCGGACGAACCGGAGAGGGAAAGCGTACCGGATCGGTGACAATCTCGACGAGATCCTCAACGCTCTCCGGTCTGGCCTTCACGCGGGGGCGGTAGGTCCAGGTACCATCCCAGTTTTTGATGGTGACGTCCTGCTGACTTTCCATGAAAAAACCTCAACTCGCGGCGCGGAGTATTGCAGCCGGTGGCCATACCGGTAACTTCCATCGAATTCGGGCACAAGCGAAATGCCATCTTGTCGCTACAGATCGTTCTGGGAGAGACGGCGACTTGAGCCAAATCAAGGATGCGAGACCAAATTACTATGGGTTGATGCCCAGGGTCTGGAGTGCTTTGGTCTGCCGCAATTTGGAGCTAGTCTTAGACGCAAGCTGATCTTGGGTGTTTGTGTCGCACCTGGGCTGTTGGAGGTGTCGTGAAGCGATACTGCATAATTGGCGCTGGCGCTTGCGGGTTGCCCGTGGTGAAGCGGTTCGCAGAGAGCGGGATCGACTTTGACTGCTTTGAGGCGGAGAGCGACGTCGGGGGCATTTGGAACCTCGACAGCCCGCACGCCGTCTATAGCTCGACTCATCTGAACTCCTCGAAGAAGCTGACCCGTTATTTGGATTTCGACTTCGCCGAGGATTGGCCAGTCTATGCCAGCGCTGAGCAAGTGCAGGACTATTTGCGGGCCTATGCGGAAGAGTTTGGGCTCTACGATCGCATCACATTCAACACGCGCGTCGAGAACGTCGAGCGGAGAGACGAGTGCTGGCTGGTCACGGTCCAGGGAGAGAGCAAACCCAGGCGCTATGACGGCGTGATCATGGCTACGGGCCACCACTGGCATCCGTCCATACCGGAGTATCCCGGAACCTTCGAGGGCGAGATCCTACATTCTCATGACGTGAAATCGAAGGCGCAGCTCAAGGACAAGCGGATCTTGGTTGTGGGCGCGGGCAATTCGGCCGTCGATATCCTTGATGACGCTGCGCATGACGGGAAGGCGGCGTTCCATTCAATGCGCCGCACCTATTACTTCTTCCCCAAGCTCTTGTTCGGAAAGCCAACCGACGCCGTTATCGATCGCGTAAGCCAAGCTCCGCTTCCGCGAAAATTTATGTATGGGCTCTACAAGCTCGGCATGCTGATCTTGATTGGCTCACACGAGCGATATGGCCTGCCGAAGCCCGATCACGACCTGTTCGAGGCGCATCCCACCGCATCCAATACCTATCTGGATCATCTGACCCATGGGCGTGTTGTGGCCAAGCCTGGCGTCACTCACATGGAAGGCAAGCGCGTCTACTTCACCGACGAGACCTCTGCTGACTTCGACATGGTGATTTGGGCCACTGGTTTCCGTGTCCATTTTCCGTTTATGGACGATTCTTACGTCCTCGATGAAGAAGGCTGGTCGAAGCTCTTCATCCATACATTCCATAGGGACTGGGACGACTTCTTCGCCGTCGGCCTCTTCGATCCGGCCGAAGGAGGCGTCTGGCAGGTCGCCGACCACCAGGCGCGTCTGATTGCAGCGTTTATCACGTCCCAGGAGAAGGACCCGCAACGGGCCGATTGGTTTCGCAACCTAAAACGGAGCGCGACCCCCGATATCGGCCACGGCATCAAGCGACAAGATACGCCATGGCACCGGTTTGAAATTCATCATTTGCGGTTTAGGCGCTACATGAAGCGCTTGCTCCGAAAGTTCGGTGAGAGTGCGCAGCCAGTCGGGGAGATGCGTACGATGGGCGAAAGCGCCGACGTGGCGTCGCCGCCCCAAGGGGAGACGCTTAAGCTTGCGTCGTAGTCCGACGTTAAGTGCTGTGGACCCCAATCGCTGGAAGCAGATCTAGCACGGCGAACGCAAACAAGGGCCCGGAGCAGAAGCCCCCGAGCCCGTGTTTTTGACTTAGGACTGAATTAGCCGACTAAGACGCGGTCACCGTGGCGGCGGTCTTCTCGACGGCCTTTTCAACCGGCTTGTATGCGTCGCGAGCGACAGTCGCATACATCTCGCCGACCTTGGTCATCTCGGCCATCCATTTGTCGTAAGCCACCTTGGCATACTGAGACTGGATCTCAACGGCATGCTCGAGCGTCTTCGCGCCAACGAGCTTCTCAAACGTTACGTTGGCATCAGCGAAAGCTTGCTTCGCATAGTCGCTAAGGCTGGTTCCGATTTCCTGGATACCTTGATTCACTTGGCCGTAGGACTTCAGCACAGCTTCGTAGTTGTCCTTACCCAGCTTCTGGATGTCTTTGGCCGCCTTATCGAAGGCTGCTTTGTCGAACTCGATCATTTCGGTTGTCCTTTCTTGAGGAGAGTGTTTCTAAGGCACACCGGTATATATTGCACTGCACAATAGAGTTCAAGGATATTGTGCAGTGCACAATACTAAGGTCGAATCCTGGTCGATTCAGGCGAGGACAGAGCCGGGTTGGCGCTCTGAAAGCACCATACCGTTGGCAACTCGCCAAACGACGGCTACGAGTGCTTGAGTAGGGAAGGCCACAACCTTAAACCCAGTAGATGGCTTTGAGACGCGCGCAGCTACTGGACACGGCCCGGCGCTGGACCCTCCCCAATCTCAAACATTTCCAGGAGACGCGGCAGCCCATTGTCTGGCTTCTTGCGCCGGTGATCGGATTGGCCACGGGCGTAGCCGCGATCCTCTTTCGACTCGCTATCGGCGTTTTTCAGTGGCCGTGGCTCCATACGATGTCTGAGCACGTGGCTGAGGCTGCAAAGCACCAGCCTTGGTGGGTCGTGATGCTAGCCCCCGCCGTTGGCGGATTGTTTGTTGGGCTGATACTGCGATATGCGCTGTCAGCCAGACGGACCGTGGCAGTGCCTGACGTTATAGAAGCGCGCGTCAATGGGGGCCGTGGCCTCCAATTGGGCCAAGGCCTGATCAGCGCCACAGCCAGTGCGTTGTCTCTCGGATCCGGGGCCAGCGCTGGCCGGGAGGGCCCGATCGTCCATCTCGGCGCCAGCATTGCCATGACGTTCTCGCGGCATCTCAATCTGCCCAATTCCGCCCGCCGAACGCTTCTTGCGTCAGGTGCGGCGGGTGCGGTCGCCGCGTCGTTCAACGCGCCGATCGCGGGCGTATTGTTCGCGCAAGAGGTGATCCTCGGCCATTTCTCGATCCGGACATTTGTACCTTTGGTGCTCTCATCCGTGGTCGCCACGATCCTCTCTCAGGCCTGGTTCGGAGATGTCGCCGCGTTCGTCGTTCCGGAGTACAGCATCGCGTCATATCTCGAAGTACCGGCCTTTGTGTTGCTGGGGATCGTCGCCGCCTTGGTTGCGGTGCTTTTTCAACTGGCGATCCTCAGCACCGACTGGACGGCTCGCAACATCAATATGCCGCTCGTTATGCGGCCCGTGGTTGGGGGCTTGATGGTGGGTATCATGGCTATTTGGTACCCCGAGGTCTTAGGGGTTGGCTACGACACCACAGATGCGGCCCTGAAGGATCAACTGTCCATTGAGACGATGCTGATACTGATCGTTCTCAAGACGGCCGCCACGGCGATAACGCTTAGCTCACGCTTTGGCGGCGGCGTTTTTTCACCTGCGCTCTATCTCGGCGCCATGACTGGCGGGGCGTTCGGTCTCATTGCGGCGGCCACGTTCCCGCAGGTCGGCTCTAGCGAGGGGCTCTACGCCATTCTTGGCATGGGTGCCGTTGCGGCTGCTGTGCTGGGCGCACCGATCTCGACAACGGTCATGGTGTTCGAACTCACTGGTGGCTTCGAGTTGAGCCTTGCGCTTCTCCTCACTGTCGCCGTGGCCAACGGTATCAACCAAGCGATTCTTGGGCGTTCGTTGTTCCAGGCCCAGCTCGAGTCGCGGGGCATCATTTTGCACGAAGGCCCGCACCGCACGATTATGAAAGACTTGCGCGTGTCCGACATCATGTGGCCCTTGAAGGAGGACGAGCCGACGGAGCTTCCAGACAGCGATCGTGAGAGGGCTCTGCCAGCTGACGAGACGCTTGAAACGGCGTTGCGGGTTTTCGACACGCTCGGCGCAGACCTGTTGCCCGTTGTGGACCCCTATGATCGTGGCCGTATCGTCGGAAAAATCTCGCAGACCCATGCCCTGCGCGCGCTAAACAAGGAGCTCATCGCAACGAGCGTCGAGGAACATCGTTAGCGGAGAGGGGCTAACTCCCAGCGGTGGTCACAGAGCCTCAATCCTGAGACTCTTCTGTTATCTTGTACGAGGGGATCATGTCCAAAGCTCAGTCCGCTGTCTCTGTCGCAGCCGCCGCAAAGTCGACACATCCATCAGCGTCCACCGACATGTGCCCAGGCCTCGTCTGGGCCATTCGCTTCAGCGCGGACGGGACAACAGAAGAGCTTACCGAGAGCACGCTGCCGTCCAGCGCGCGGGGTCATACCGCTGAGGAGGGCTGGCTTTGGGTGCACTTGAATCTCACCGACGCACGCGCTGCACTTTTCATGCGCGCTCACCTGAAAGATCTTCCGAAGGCTGCCGTGGATCTCTTGTCTTCCGTGGGCGATCATCAGCAATTGCATGCCGACGATGCTTGCATCTACGGTGTCTTTGCGGACTTGGTCTATCGGCTTGAGGGACTTACCGACGAGCTTGGGCTCCTGCATTTCGTTGCCACGGAAAAGCTACTGGCCACAGGGCGTCGGGAGGGCCTGCATTCTACGGAGGCAGTTCGAAAGGCCGTGCAGGCGGGTCAGAATCCGAGAAATCATGTGGGCTTGCTGGAGTCGATCTTTATTCAGGTCACTTCCGGCGTTGAGGATAAATCGGTTGCTCTGAGCGATGAACTGGACCAGATCGAAGAGCGATTGATCGTCGATGTCTCTGCGGATATCCCAAAGCGTTTGGCGGAATGCCGGCGGCTTGCAGTGCGGTTACACCGGCTGCTGGCGACGCAGCGTTCCGTGATCGCACGGTTCGAACAGAACACGTGGCAGATAACGGGCAACGCGCACGACCTAAAAACCAGTCATATTGCTCAGCGTCTGGACGGGTTGGACCATGAAATGGTTGCCCTAAGAGATCGCGCGCACCTGCTCCAAGAAGAAGTCTCGCTAAGGATGACCGACCAGACCAACCGCAATCTTCAGCTGCTGACAATCGTCACAACCGTATTTCTGCCTGCCGGCGTCATCTCCTCGATTTTTGGCATGAATGCAGGCGGCTTGCCGCTCGTGAACGACAAGTCCGGGTTCATCGTGACGATGTTTTTGCTGGTTGGTGCTTCGGGCCTCGTCTTTTGGCTGTTGAAGCGCTTCGGCATGTTGCGTCGCTAGGCGCCTGCTTTGCGTGCCTTCTTTGCCGCGCGGCGGATCTGGCTCGCTACAGTCTTTGGGAAGAGCGCGTTCAAGACGAACAGAACCCTGTAAAAGCCCGGCTTGACGACAAAGCGTCTTCGTTGCGCGAGACCTTCATATACGGCGTTTGCTGCCTGATCTGCTGTCAGAACCGGCAGCAACCGGGAATCGGCTTCTGGGATTCGCTCACGGCTACCTGGATTGTTTTCGAAATAGGGCGTTTCCGTCGTGCCCAAGACCACAAGAGTTGTGACAATGCCCGTTGGCTTGAGTTCCGATTGCAGACCCTCGGCGAAGCCGGCCAGCGCGTGTCTTGAGGCGATGTAGGCACTCGCATTCGGCCAGGCGAGGTAAGAAGCCGGTGACGTTACGAACGCGATCCCGCCAGAGCCTCTCTCAATCATGGATGGGACGAAGGCGCGCGTCAGGGCAAAGGCAGCGAGATAGGGAACGGCGATCATGGCCGACGCTTCTTCAGTGTTCGTCTCCAATAGGGGAAGCCATCTGCCGGCGCCGGCATTGTTAACGAGAAGGTCGGGCGTGCCGACTTCCTCAGTGATGCGCGCCGCAACGCTCAACGTTGCGGAGATGTCTTGCAGATCGATTTGATACGTGGTCGCGGTTCCGCCGGCCTTCCGTACGTCTTGGGCTGTTCGTTCCAGCCGTTCCTCGTTTCGTGCGAGCAGCACGACGTGGTCGCCCTCGCGGCCGAAGCGCTTGGCAATGGCGGCGCCTATGCCGCTAGAGGACCCTGTCACGAGGACGGACTTTCTACCCCTGCTCATTCTGCACTCCGACGAGTTTCACGCCATTAGCGCGCGCCACCCGATCTCATGTGAAACCTACTCATGTCCTATAGGCGGGGCGCTGAATAGGCCATAGACTGTGGCATAAGGGTAACAGCGATTGCAGAACGCCTTTGCCCAGACTTCAAGCTACTGGTCATGGCAAATTTTGGCTCGTAAAACTCTCCAACCCGACACGTTCTAAGGAGGCTTCGATGGGGTCGTATTGGCGCGCCTTTGCACTGGCATTCGTGGCGGCAGGGCTTCTTGTGACTCACAGCACGACGGCGCAAGCAGGTTGCGTTGGATTGTCTGGAACCGCTGATGGGGTCAACAAACAGACGGCTGTCGCCAGGTCTCAGAAATCGCTCGAAGAGGCGATAGCCAAATATAAGGCATCCAACGGTATTGGCAGGGCGTCCGTCACGCCGATGCGCGCCAAGCCCCAGCCCTATTGGCGCCAGTCGGTAGATTCGCATCTCTACCAAAAGCCCGACATTATTACCTCACGCGGCCATACGATTTGCTGGCGTGGCGTGGTTTCACCCAACGTGTGCACGACCGGCGCCAAGGTCTGCTGGTAGCCAAGTCAGAGCGCTGAAAAGTGCAACCTAAGGGGTGCCTTGGGTATTATTGCCCGCGCCTGGTCGTCTGCTGGGTGCGATCGTCCCCACTCCCCTCTTCCGAAGCAAGCGCTGTCGGCGTAAGGTGTTGCCCGTCCGGGGGGAGCCCCATGCGGGGCTGAGAGTCCGCTTGCCGCGGAGACCCTTAGAACCTGATCCGGCTTGTACCGGCGAAGGGACAGGAGATTGCGCTTTTGCAGACGTCAATCTTTCTCGCGCAGCTCATGGGACCGGTCATATTGGCGGCCGCCATCAGCCTGTTTGTCAACGGCGGGCAACAAGTCGCCATGGCGCGGGAATTCCTGGAAAGCCCTTCGCTGATCTACATCTCGGGCATTTTGGTCATGACGGCGGGGCTCGCTATCGTGCTCTATCACAATGTATGGGCGTTCGATTGGCGGTTGATGATCACAGTGCTGGGCTGGCTCGCCGTGATCGGCGGAACGATGCGCATCGTTTTCTTCCGCACCGTCGAGAAGTTCGGCGAGGCTATGCTGGATAAACCTGTCGCAATCACCGTGGCCGGCGTGGTCTGGTTTGTGGCCGGCGTCATACTCTGCTTCTTTGGATACTCTAGCTGAGATAGATAGACATGAACCGTCCTGATTCGCTTAACAACCACACAGCAAACTCTCCGCAAGTAACAACGGGCCCGCTGATCGGCAGCCGGAAGGTGCATGCCTCACCACCAAGCCGCGAAGATCTTGCCGTGCCCTTGCGTGAGATCGAATTGAGTAACGGCGAGGCTTTTCGCGTCTATGATTCGTCAGGTCCGTATACTGATGATGGCGCCAGGATCGACGTGAAGCGCGGACTTCATCCCATGCGGAGTTCCTGGGTCACGGGGCGGGGCGGGGTCGAGCCGTACGAAGGCCGCGCCATCAAGCCGGAAGACAATGGCGGTGTAGGCGAAAGACACTTGGCCGACGCGTTTGAGGTGACAAGGCAGCCATTGTGCGGTTTGCCGGGCGCGCCCGTGACGCAGTTGGAGCTGGCCCGAGCGGGCATCGTTACGGACGAGATGGTCTATGTCGCACACCGCGAGAATATCGGCCGCCAACAGGCCGCCAAGGAAGCAGCAGCGCGATTGGAGGATGGGGAGAGCTTTGGCGCCGCCGTTCCGCCATTCGTTACGCCGGAGTTCGTACGGGACGAAGTGGCGCGGGGCCGGGCGATTATCCCCGCCAACATCAACCATCCCGAGTCGGAACCGATGATTATCGGCCGAAACTTCCTCACCAAAATCAACGCCAATATCGGCAACTCTGCAGTGACAAGCTCCGTGGAGGAAGAAGTCGAGAAGATGGTGTGGGCCATTCGTTGGGGCGCGGACACGGTGATGGACCTGTCCACCGGCCGGAACATCCACACGACGCGCGAGTGGATTATCCGCAATTCGCCTGTGCCGATCGGCACCGTGCCGATTTATCAGGCGCTGGAAAAGGTGGATGGCGACCCCGTGAAGCTCGATTGGGAGGTCTATAAAGACACGTTGATCGAACAATGCGAACAGGGGGTGGATTACTTCACCATCCACGCGGGTGTGCGCCTTGGCTACATCCATCTAACAGCGGATCGTGTCACGGGCATTGTCTCCCGTGGCGGTTCTATCATGGCCAAGTGGTGCCTTTCCCGTCACAAAGAGAGCTTCCTGTATGAGCGCTTCGACGAGATCTGCGAGATCATGCGGAAATACGACGTATCCTTTAGTCTCGGCGATGGGCTTCGTCCTGGAGCAATTGCCGATGCTAACGACCGCGCGCAATTTGCCGAGCTCGAGACGCTCGGTGAACTGACGAAAGTCGCTTGGGATCGCGGCTGCCAGGTGATGATCGAAGGGCCCGGCCATGTCCCGATGCATAAAATCAAGGTAAATGTGGAGAAGCAGCTCAAGGAATGCGGCGAGGCGCCATTCTACACGCTCGGCCCGCTAGTGACAGACATCGCACCGGCTTACGACCACATAACATCGGCGATTGGGGCTGGTATGATTGGCTGGTTCGGAACGTCCATGCTCTGCTACGTGACGCCCAAAGAGCATCTTGGGCTCCCGGATCGTGACGACGTCAAGGCGGGCGTGATGGCCTATAAGATCGCCGCGCATGCGGCCGACCTTGCGAAGGGCCACCCGGCGGCGCAGGCCCGTGACGACGAAATCTCAAAGGCCCGGTTTGAGTTTCGCTGGGAGGATCAGTTCAATCTGTCGCTCGATCCTGATACGGCGCGCGACTATCACGACCAAACTCTTCCGAAAGAGGCGCACAAGCTCGCTCATTTCTGCTCCATGTGCGGACCGAAATTCTGCTCCATGGAGATAACCCAGCAAGTTCGCGAATACGCCGCAAAGCTGAACGAGAAGGGCGTCCTCTCTAGCAGCGATGCGGTCGAGCAAGCACGCAAGCAAGGCATGGACGAAATGAGCGCTAAGTTTCGCGAAATGGGCGAAGAGGTCTATATAGAGAAAGAGTAGGGGGATCATCTGTGTACTGCGCAAGTCGACGTAGTGCCTAAGATCATTCTCATAACCGGCGCGACGGACGGGATCGGGCTAGAGACCGCCAAGATGCTGAGCGGGCTGGGACATACGGTGCTGTTGCACGGGCGCAGCGCCGACAAGCTCGCAGATGTTGAGGAGATGCTCCGCGCTCAGCCCGGCGCAGGTCATGTCGAAACCTATGTCGCTGACTTTTCCTCCATGGCGGACGTGAAGGCCCTCGCAAGCGACGTGGTCGCGGCGCACCCCACTGTCGATATTTTGATCAACAACGCCGGCATTTACGGCACGCCGAATACGCGAACCGCCGACGGACTCGACACGCGGTTTGCCGTTAACACCATCGCGCCCTATGTCCTGACGCGCTTGCTGCTACCCCAAATGGCGAAGTCCGGGCGGGTCATTAATCTTTCCTCGGCGGCCCAAGCTCCTGTCGATTTGCGGGCGCTGTCCGGCAAGATGCCGCTTTCCGACGGCGCGGCCTATGCCCAAAGCAAACTAGCGCTGATGATGTGGTCGCGCGTTCTTGCAGAGTCGCTTCAGGGTGAGGGCCCTGCGGTCATCGCGATCAATCCGGGCTCGTTGCTTGCGACTAAGATGGTGATGGACGCTTACGGCAGCGCGCGCGCCGGTGTGGATGTCGGCGCCCAGATTGTGACACAGGCAGCGCTCTCAGACGCGTTCCAAAACGCATCTGGCCGATACTTTGACAATGACGAAGGCCGATTCGCCGCGCCTCATCCCGATGCGCTCCATCCGACAAAGGCGAAGCAGGTCGTAGCCGCTATTGAAGAGGTGTTGGCGCGCATCACTCCAAGTAGCGGTCGGGGCTAGCCCAGCGACTTGTTCGCGCCCGTACTCCTGATTTAGACTTTGCACTTCCGGTTGCGCGCGGCACGCCTCAATCAAGTCAGCTTGTTTGCAATCTAGCTCAAGGAAACTCTAGGCCGCGATGCACCCATACCGAGTGAGGGGATGCTCATGAGCGATTTCAAACTGACCTATTTCGACTTTCATGGGGGCCGGGGTGAACCCGTGCGGCTCGCGCTCTCGATGGGAGCCGTTCCCTTCGAGGACGATAGGATTGCGATTGCCGACTGGCCGGAACGCAAAGACACCACGCCATTCGGTGCTGTGCCGGTTCTGCAGGCCGAGGGCAAAACCTTGGCGCAGTCCAATGCGATCAGTCGGTATGTCGCCAAGCTTACAGGTCTATACCCTTCGGACTTCTGGCAGGCCGCGCTATGCGACGAGGCGATGGACGCGGTCGAGGATCTCCTTCAACAAATCGGCGCAACCCTGTTCCTTCCCGACGAGGAAAAGAAGGAGCGGCGCGAAGCACTCGTCGAAGGTATGTTCCCTCTCTTTCTCAAGCAGTTGGGCAAAAACCTGTCGGATAACGGCGGGCGATACTTTGCCGACGATCGCCTGACCATCGCAGACCTCAAGGTGGCGATGCTGGTACGGCAATTGACCTCTGGCATGTTGGACTATGTCCCGACCAATCTCGTCGAGGAGGTTGCACCTGAGCTCATGGAGCATTTTCAACGCGTCATGAATGATCCGTCGATTAGAGGCTACTACGCGAAGCGCGGCGTGGAGCTTTGATGCTGGGTCGCTTAGGGAACTAGCGCAGCGTACCGTGCGGAAGCGCGGACATCATGGGGCAACCCAATGTCTTTCGGAACGCCGCGATGAGATCCTGGCGGTTGTTGGCGGTGATGTATTCGCCGCCGGTCTCTTCGGCCAAGCATTTCGTGTCGAGGAAGCTCTGCGCGCCCGTCCAGCGGAAGCTCCTGAGCTGATAGCCAACGACGTGCACCGTGAGGTGTTCGCTTTGCTCCTTGAGAAGCTTGCCCAGTTCGCACGGATCACCGCCACAGGTCTCTTCACCGTCTGTTAGAAGCACGATCGTCCCGGGGGCCGACACATGCTCGAATATTCGCGCCGCTGCGACCACCGCATTCACGAGCGGGGTCTTGCCAGCGGGATTGATCGCGTTCACCACGCCTAAGATTCTCTGGCTGGCCTGCGGCTCGGGCGGGAAGTTTAGCCGCACATTGCATTGCTGGTAGGGACCGGGGCCGTAGGTAATGAGACCCACCCGGCGAAAGCGTGTGACGTCCGGAAGGACCGCTGACAGCGCCGCGCGGACCTCGCCGATTCGTGTCTTATCGCTAAACAGACCCTGGACCGTGTTGCCGGCCATGGACCCCGATGCATCGAAAACAATCATGGCATCTTCGGTGCAGTAGGGACGGGCTTCGCCGTCATACGGCACCTCTTGTGCCATCGCCCTTTGGTTATTGGCGACACCAACGATTGCGAGAGCTGTGAGCGCCGCAAGGACCAAGTGGCGTAGTAATCTGGACCGCATTATTGCTCCGCAGCATGATCTTATTTTTGGCAGTATAGCAAAGGATCAGACGGGTGGCAGGCCCTCCGGCTCGATCACGGAATCCTGATGCAGCGGCTTGTGATTGCTCATACCCGAGGGCGAACACTTTGTTGTCAGTCAAGACGAAATGAAAATCCGTACTTTCGATTGAAGAGGTCCGAATGCTCACTCCGAACCCACGGTTGGTTTTCCCCCTCATTGGTGCCAAGCGCTGAGACGGGCACTCGGAATGCGGTACAGTCATCGGAGATACCGGCCGATGTATTGCGGCTAGGGTGTCTTTGGCAATTCGATACGCTGTGCCGTGAATTTCACGGAAATCGTCGAGGATGCTTTTGAGAGCGCGTTGGCTTCCTGTGCGTCTGAGCCCATAGAGAGAAACGCCAGCTTGCCGTCAAGCACCATAGTCCCCGTTGTCGGCTTATAGGTTCCCGTCGCGTCAATACGCCCAATCTGTCCTGGATATCCTTCTGCGTTCGAGTATGTGAAGTCGAGCGTTGAGACAGTCAGCCGAATAGTCCCATCGTCATCGACGCCGTCGCAACGCCAGGCGCCCACGCTGTCGCCAAAAGACCGGAGGTCCATCGTAGCCGCCTTCTGATCGGAGTCGACGCGAAGCGCGTGTCCGCCATTCGTGAGCACAAGGAGGCTGCGGCTCGTGACGGCTCGGCCGTTGTTATCCAGATCATTCTTGGTGAGGAATGTACCAACGGCCTTGCTGCACTCGCCTTCAATTTCAGCCCTCGCGGGCAGGGAACCCAACAGGGCGGCGGATGCGAGTACGACGGCTGTGGTTTTGGCAATAGAGACAGCATTCATGATCACATTCCCCAAATTGGCTTCCGTGTGCGGAATGGTATCGCAGAGCCGCGCGACGCCCAAGTGACTAGGTGAGACAAGTGACTAGGCGAGACAAGTGACTAGGCGAGAATCGGGGCAAGTGGACCTTGCAGAACCGCAAGATCCGAGTAGAGAACAGAATGGCAATCATCTGACAAAAAATGTATCGCGCTTGTAATAGATCCCTGCGATGGTTGCCTCATAAATCGAGAGGCTCAACAAAGAGTCTGCAAGGAGGATCGATGTATAAATTCGCTTTTGCGAAGGCCTCGGCCTGTTTGGTGGCCGGGGTCTTGTTTTTTGCCGGCCCTGTTATGGCCCAAGACAGCAAGAAGCCAAATATCCTGATTATCTGGGGCGACGATATTGGTCAGTTCAATATCAGTGCCATCAATCTCGGCGTGATGGGCTACAAGACCCCGAATATCGATTCGATCGCCAAAGATGGCGCGTTGTTCACGGATTGGTATGGCCAGCAAAGCTGCACCGCAGGCCGCTCCGCCTTCATCACCGGGCAGTCTCCGATAAGGACCGGCCTGACGAAAGTCGGACTGCCGGGGGCAAAACTTGGCCTACAGAAAGAAGATCCGACCATTGCCGAATTGCTGAAGCCTCACGGGTACGTCACGGGTCAGTTCGGAAAGAACCATCTTGGCGATCTCGACGAGCATCTGCCGACAGCCCATGGCTTCGACGAGTTCTTCGGCAATCTCTACCACCTCAACGCGGAGGAAGAACCGGAGAACGTAGACTATCCCAAGGATCCGGAGTTCAAGAAAAAGTTCGGGCCGCGCGGCGTGATTCACTCCTGGGCCAATGAAGACGGTACGCAGAAGGTCGAGGACACAGGGCCTTTGACCCGGAAGCGTATGGAGACCATTGACGACGAAGTGACGGTCGCCGCACTCGGTTTCATGGAGAAGGCAGTCAAAGACGATAAGCCCTTCTTCCTATGGTGGAACTCGACGCGGATGCATGTGTTCACTCATCTCAAGAAGGAATCCGAAGGCAAGACGGGCCTCGGGATCTACGCGGACGGTATGGTCGAACACGATGGTCACGTTGGCCAGCTCCTCAACAAGCTCGAAGAGCTCGGCATCGCTGACAATACGATTGTGGTCTACTCCACCGACAACGGTGCTGAGACGTTTACCTGGCCTGATGGCGGGACGACCATGTTTCGGGGCGAAAAGAACACCAGCTGGGAGGGCGGCTTCCGTGTTGCCAACTTCATCCGCTGGCCCGGCGTGATCGAGCCCGGCACGATCTCGAACGAGATTTTCGCACATGAGGACATGATGCCAACGCTGCTTGCAGCTGTTGGCGACCCGGACGTGAAGGAGAAGCTGCTTACGGGCATGGACGTTGGAGGCACGACGTACAAGGTCCATCTCGATGGCTACAACATCCTGCCCTATCTTAAGGGCGACGAGACCCAGAGCCCGCGGAAAGAGTTCATGTATTGGACCGACGACGGCGACCTCGCCGCACTGCGCTACAACAATTGGAAAGTGCTGTTTATGGAGCAGCGGGCGCATGGCTTCGATGTGTGGCAGGACCCGTTTGTCGTGCTCCGCTTCCCAAAACTTGAGAACTTGCGGATGGATCCTTTCGAGCGTGCGGAGCACGAAGCGATTGGGTACGGCCAGTGGCGCGCTGAGCGCATGTTTGCACTGGTTCCCGCCCAGGCTTTCGTGGCGAACTGGATCTCGAGCTTCAAGGAGTTCCCACCGCGCCAGAAGGCTGCAAGCTTTAGTGTCGACCAGGCACTCCAGACACTGGAGAACCCGAAGACGCCATAGCTGCAGCGTTTCGTCTCCGAGACAAGAACCGGCGGGAGAATGCTCCCGCCGGTTTTATTTTGACGTCGGGCGTCAGTTGGTGCGGAATTGGAGAAACCGATTCGGAGAAGCAAACGCAGGTGCGAGGGCCGACGATCGTTCGGCACTGGGTACATAACGACAGATGACGAAGTCTAGATACAAGCCCGGCGGGTTCGATCTCGCCGTCAGAAGGGCGCGTGCCGGCAAGGGACTGTTTGCGAAAGAAGACATCCCGAAGGGTGCCTGTGTCGTCGAGTATTTCGGCCGCACGCTTACCCGAGAGGAAGAATACACGAGCCGTAGCCGGTACCTGTTCGAAGTCACAAAAAAGAAGACGATTGACGGCTGGTACAAGGGCAATGTTGCGCGCTACATCAACCATTCCTGTAAGCCGAACTGCGAAGTCGAGATCTATAAGAAGCGCGTCTGGATTTTTGCTTTGCGCAGAATCAAGGCGGGGGAGGAGCTGGGTTACGACTACGGCAAGTCCTATTTCAACGCGTTTCTGAAGCCCATGGGCTGCCGCTGCACGAAGTGCATGTCGGAGAAGAAATGGGCAAAGGTACAGGCCAAGGAGCTGAAACAGAAAAAGCTCAAGAAAAAAAAGAAAAAGGCTTGAGATCCCGGAGGATGGCGTGCGCAGCGTTATGTCCCGGTGCTCCCGTAACACCGCCGCCGGGATGTGCACCCGATCCGCAGTGATAGAGTCCCTTGATGGGGCCGCGGTAAGCCGCATACCCAAGTGCGGGCCGGGCGGAAAAGAGTTGGTTGAGCGATAGCTGCCCGTGGAAAATGTCTCCACCCGTTAGCCCAAACGTCCGGTCGAGGTCCAGCGGGCTCAAGATCTGATGGGCTATGACGCTCTTGGCGAAGCCGGGGGCGTATCGGTCGACCGTGGCGATCATCAGGTTCGCAACTTCGTCACGCGCTTCATCCCACGAACGGCCATCGGGCAGTGCTGGTGCCACATGCTGGCAGAAGAGGCTCGCTACATGCGCCCCCGGCGGCGCCAATGTCGGATCGATCGTTGACGGGATGAGCATCTCTATGACTGGCTCGCTGCTCCAGCCCCGGTCTCGGGCATCTCGGTAGGCCCGGTCCATGTAATCAAGACTGGGCGCGATGATGATCCCGGCACCGTGGTGATCGCCAGGATCGACACCTGGAAGGCATTTGAAGTTTGGCAGTCCTGACAGCGCGACATTCATGCGGAACGTGCCGGAGCCGTACTTGAAGTGCTCCATGCGCTCAGAGAAGGCCGGGGACAGAGTGTCCTTGGCGACGAGCTCGGTGTAGAGGCGCTTGAGCGTCATGTTCGCCGCAATGACGCGCGCCCGCACAACCCTTCCATCCTTCAGCTCGACGCCGGCTGCACGGTCGTGCTCGATCAGCACGTCGGAAATCTCCGCGCCTGTTTCAATGTCTGCGCCATGGGATTGCGCAGCTTCGGCGATTGCATCGGAGATAGCACCCATCCCGCCGACAGCATGTCCCCATACCCCCTTCTTTCCGTTCACCTCGCCGAAGGCGTGATGCAGCAACACATAGGCCGTGCCCGGGTCAAAGGGGCTTGCATAGGTCCCAACGATGGAGTCGAAGCCCAGCAGGGCCTTAATGGGCTCGCTCTCAAACCACCGATCCAGAAATTCTGCAGCAGAGAGAGTGAGAATATCCAGGAGCTCTTGCTGTCCGTCGAGCCCAAGGCGGTTCAGTTGCTTACCCATTGATGCCGCGTTGACGAGTTCACGCAAGGTCGTGAGATTCAGTCCGGTCGCGACGTTGGGTGGCGGTTTGAGAACCAGCACACGGAGCGCATCGGCAATTCGATCAAGATGGGTACAAAAGTCTTCGTAGCTTTCGGCATCTTGCCTAAAGAACTTGGCGATCTCTTTTTTTGTGCGTCCATGGCCGGTCAGCAAGTACGCGCCGTCCGATACCGGGAGAAAGTTCATCGCTGGGCGCTCAATGATTTTGAGCCCATGCCCGTGAAGGTCGAGATCGGCGATGACTTTGGGGTTCAGCAGGCTAACTGTGTAAGCGCAAACCGAGTTGCGAAACCCAGGGTGAAATTCCTCGGTGACCGCGGCTCCGCCGACCCGCTCGCGTCGCTCCAAGACCTTCACACGGAGTCCCGCGCGCGCGAGGTACGCTGCGCAAACAAGCCCGTTGTGCCCAGCTCCGGCGATCACCGCATCGTAGGTCTCCGGCGTACTGTCCGCTGCATCTGCCATTCGGGCGATTTGATCCTCCTGCGGAAATACGAGACAGGTCCGTTCCGAGCGCGCTATTTAGCTTGATGCACTATGGGCGCCCGGCATGACCTTCGCAGGTCGGGGCCGCAGAGGGAACAGATGTCAGATCCGAAAGCACAGCAGGCCAACAGGACACCGCGTCGTCCCTCGCTCGTCGCTATGGTCGGGCCGGGTCTTTTGTTGGCGGCGACCGGCGTAGGCGCGGGCGATCTCGCGACAGGTAGCTTCGTCGGCAGCTTACTCGGGACGGCGGTACTGTGGGCGGTGGTCGTAGGCGCTTTGATGAAGTTCTTCGTGACCGAGGGACTGGCGCGCTGGCAGATCGCCACGGGCGAAACACTGCTCGAAGGGGTCACCGCGCGGGCCGGGCGCTGGACGCTTTGGTTGTTCCTTCCGTATCTTTTGTTGTGGTCCTTCTTCGTAGGCTCCGCGTTGATGAGTGCGACGGGCGCGACACTTCATGCGATCTTGCCTGTGTTTTCGGATGCGAGTACCGGCAAGATCGTCTTCGGCGCGGCTGCCAGCCTGGTCGGGCTCGGGCTGGTTTGGGTCGGCGGATACCGTCTGTTCGATCACGTCATGCGCGTCTGCATCGGCGTGATGTTCGCGACCGTTGTCCTGATGGCTGTTCTGTTGTGGCCCGGGATAGGCGCCGTCCTCGAAGGGCTATTCGTGCCGCGCATTCCCGAAGCCGGCGGTCAGGGCGTAACGTGGACGCTTGCCCTTATTGGGGGCATTGGTGGAACGCTGACAGTACTTTGCTACGGATACTGGCTCCGAGAAGAGGGGCGAGACTCGCCGCAAGACTTGCGTCTGTGCCGCGTGGATCTGACGACAGGTTATGTGATGACCGCGATCTTCGGCATCGCAATGGTTATCATTGGATCTAATGTCACGATTGAAGGGAGCGGCGCCCAGTTGTTGATCACGCTGTCGGATCGTCTGGAAATTGCGATGGGACGGGGGGGCAAATGGCTCTTTCTCATAGGCACATTCGGTGCGGTCTTTTCAAGCCTGCTCGGTGTTTGGCAATGCGTGCCCTATTTGTTTGCCGACAGCTGGGCGCTACTGAATGGCCGCCGCTCGGACAGCATAAAGATCGATACAGCGTCTATACCCTATCGCGCTTTTCTCTTGGCTATAGCCACCATACCGATGGTCGGACTGTTCTGGAGCTTCCGCGACGTGCAGATGCTCTATGCGGTGATCGGCGCATGGCTGTTTCCAGCTCTTGCGCTCATATTGCTGGTCTTCAATGGACGCAGCGAATGGGTCGGCGAGCAGTTCTCAAACCGGCCTTTGACGATCGTTGCGCTGCTCGTCGTGCTGGCTTTTTTCAGTTACCTCGGGCTGCGCCCCTACCTTGTTTGAGTTCAACCAGAAGAAAAGGGGCGGCGCCGAGTAAGGTATGCGCCGCCCCCGTCGCCAGGGAGTGGGGGGTCCCCTGGGGTCTATGCAGAGTCGACCAGAACGACTTCCGAGTCCTCGATGGCCGTGACGGTCACCACGGTTTCATTGGTCAACGCGACCCCATCGCGGCTATTCGCGACAACGCCGTTAACCTCGAGCTTGCCGACGGCAGGTACGAGATAGGCATGGCGTTGCGTGCCCATGCGGTATTCGATCGTTTCGCCGGCCTTGATTGTCGCGCCGAGCACGCGCGCCTCGGCCCGGATCGGCAAGGCGTCAACATCGCCTTCGAAGCCAGAGGCAAGAGGAACGAACTCACCCGCGCGCTGTGTGCGAGGGAACTGCTTCGTTCCCCAGGACGGCACGCCGCCTCTCGCGTCCGATTCGATCCAGATCTGAAACAAGGTCGTCGTTTCGTCTTCCAAGTTGTACTCGGAGTGAAGAATGCCGCGGCCCGCGCTCATCACCTGAACGTCGCCGGCTTCCGTGCGCCCGCTGTTCCCGAGATTGTCCTCGTGGGTGATCGCACCGTTTCGTACATAGGTGACAATCTCCATTTCCCGGTGGGGATGAGGCGGGAACCCCGTATTCGGCGCAATCTCATCGTCATTCCAAACGCGCAAGGCGCCATGGCTCATGCGGCTTGGGTCGAAGTAATGCGCGAACGAGAAGTGATGGTTGGCCTTAAGCCAGCCGTGATCCGCACGCCCGAGCGTTTCGAAGGGTCTGACCTCAATCATCCGAACCTCCTTTCAGTATGGTCTCATTGTTGTCCCTTATGCGTTGAAGCCGCCGTCCACCGTGATTGTCGATCCGGTGATGTAGCTCGCGCTTGGGCTTGCCAGGAATGTGACTGCTGCGGCGACCTCTTCGGCGGTCCCAAAGCGGCCGAGAGCGGTCAAGGATTTCTGCGTGTCGGAAAACTCCCCGTTTTCCGACGGGTTCATATCTGTGTCGATGGGGCCCGGCTGCACCGCATTGACGGTGATGCCCTTTGGACCGAGATCGCGAGCCCAGCCGCGCGTGAGGCCAAGGAGGGCCGCCTTGGTCCCGCTGTAGTCCGCCGCGCCGGCAAAGGGCGTGCTCTCGCCCACCACCGAGCCAATCGAAATAATTCGGCCGCCATCGGTCATCAGCGGGGCAACCGCTCGAACAGCCGCAGCAACACCCCGGACATTGATGTCGAACATGCGATCAAACTCGGTAAGGTTGTTGGCCCTGTCGTGAACCTCGCCTAAGACCAAGACGCCCGCATTGTTCACGAGGATGTCGACACGGCCGAAATGAGAGCCCACCGCGGCGATAAGGTTCCCGACTTCAGCTGTCTTGCCCTGATCGGCCTGAAATGCCTTTGCCCGAACGCCGAGGGCCTTCAGCTCAGCGACAACCGAGCCCGCGCGGTCCTTAGCGGACGCATAACTTATTGCAACATCGGCGCCGTCTTTAGCTAAGGCGCGAGCAATCGCGGCTCCGATACCGCGCGAGCCTCCGGTGACGAGAGCAACTTTCCCTTCAAGCATTTTCGACATGGTTCAACACTCCAGTAGAATAATGTAGTGATCGCTACATAAGAACCTGGACCCGCGCCGTCAAGGGAATTATATAACAAGCACTAAATAATCTTCGGGTGCTAGGGATCGGTACCCTGAAAGGAGATAAAGTCGTGGCTGCGGGCCGTCCGAGAAGCTTTTGCAAAAACCAGGCGCTTGACCGAGCGCTCGATGTTTTCTGGCGCAAGGGTTTTGAGGGCGCGAGTATCTGCGACCTTACGGATGCAATGGGGATCAATCCGCCGAGCCTTTATGCCGCCTTCGGCAACAAGGAAAAGCTGTTCTGTCAGTCGATCGATCGGTACGAAGAGCGTCACTCGGCTCGGCGTGCGGCTGTTCTTGCTGCTCCGACAGCACGGGAGGGGATTGAGGCGCTGCTCAGGGAATCCGCTCGGAGCCTAACGGACAAATCAAAACCTGCAGGGTGCTTTTACGTTCAGGCGATAGCCGGGGGCGGCGACCATGGTACGTGCGTCCAGGAGATGCTGAAGGCAAAGCGCGAAGAGGGTGAGCGGGATGTCCGTAAGCGCTTGGAGCAAGCTAAGGCCGAAGGCGAACTATCCAGCGACGCTGACCCGTCGGCGCTTGCACGCTACATTTCGACAGTAGCGCAAGGAATGTCGGTCCAGGCGGCAAGTGGGGCAACGCGAAAAGACCTCGATCGCATTGTGGACGTCGCGCTTAGTGCGTGGCCAGCTTGATTGTCTAAGATGATGCTTCCGGGGGCGCTGGCCGTTGAAGATGAAAAGCGAGTTCTAGACGCGGGATCATATAATGCGTCTCATTTGGGCAAGTATCGGGGTTGCGGCTAGTCTGTCGTGCTGTCCACTCCAGGCTCAAACAGCCGGTGAGCCTGCGGCCAGCGTCGCCCATGGCGTCAGGGCGGCGGCGAAGGTCATAGCGGGGCCACAGCCCTTCGTAGAAATCGTCTGTCCTCATATGCAACAGCAGGCCAAGCTACGGGGCCTGCCGCCGATGCCCTTCGTTCGGCTCATCTGGCGCGAAAGCCACTTCAATCCCAAAGCCGTGAGCCCAAAGGGAGCGCAGGGTATTGCCCAGTTTATGCCGGCTACCGCGGCGCGGCGCGGTCTCGACGATCCCTTTGAACCGATTTCGGCGATCAAGCACTCCGCGAGCTTGCTGTCCGATCTGAACGAAGAGTTTGGCAATTTCGGATTGGCGGCTGCGGCCTACAATGCAGGCGAGGAGCGCGTGCATGGGTGGCTAGCAGGGAGGCGGACACTGCCACGCGAGACCCGTAATTATGTGCGGTTCATCACCGGGCGTATCGCGGAAGACTGGAAAGAAGACGGCGCCAAGTTACCCGAAGCCCTCAGTATCGAGGGCGAAGTCGTCCAAGAGTCATGCAAGAAGCTGGCGCCGCTCGTGGTTCGCGCCGTGCCGAGTACGGCCCCGTTGACGGCTAGTGCACGTTGGCGTCCATGGGGTGCCCAAGTTTACACCGCCTTCTCGAAGTCGAAGGCGCTCGCGAAATTTGCGCGGCTGAAGCAGGCGCATGAGGGCGTCTTGGGCGAGACGGACCCCTATGTGTTTCCCAAGCGAAACCGTAGCCGAGGCAGGCGTCCGCTGTACATTGTGCAAGTGGGTGCAAGCAGCCGTAGCGAGGCCCAAGACGTCTGTGCCGCCCTCAGGCGGGACGGCGGCGCTTGCATCGTTAGGAAGAACTAGCGGCGATGGGTGGAGCTCGCGGCTGCCCTTCGGCGAGCAGTGCGACATCATATGCCGCTGGGGCATAAGGCCCTTCCGCCACGGACATCGTGCCCGAACGCGTCGTCACAAAGTAGGCAAACGCTCCAAGAACGCCGCCACACGATCCACCGCAGCCATGGCGGCAATTCATGGTGCAGCACGGGCATTCGGCATTATTTTGAGTTTGCTTGTGCTCTTCGGGTCCGAAAGCGCCCGCTGGGATCGGGCTCGACGATCGCGTCGTGCAGATCAGTCCGGCCGTATCCAGGTCCATGGCTAGCGCAGCCGCATGGGCGGTCGTCGAGATCGGGAGTACCAGGGACTGGAGCAGCAAGCCCCAAATCATGAAGAGCCCGATTAAATCTCGTTCCTTTCGGAGCCAGCGCATTGGATTCCCTACGTTTCCGCCCAGTCTCGTCAATAGAGACCTCGCTAAGGGAGTATGGCGTCGCATCGAGTGTGACGTGTTGATTTAGCGCAAGTTTTGAGCATTCGTCCACTCCTCAGGGCGGCGGCATAGCCTTAGGCGCTTGCCATGAAAGTCCTGTTCGTGAATCTGCTTCATCCGTGCCCGCAGCATGACCGATAACTGCAGAAATTGGCCTTGCACTATGGACTTTGCGTCGCCACATCCGTCGCTAGTGGGACATTTGTGGTCATAAATTCTTTGAAGTGCTCGTGCACTGATGGTTCAGAAAGTCCAGACACCCGAACCCCCAAGATAGGAGGAAGGATGACACGTCTGATCGTTTCCGGAGTCGTTGCGGCGTTCTGCGCGGCGGCCGTGTTCGCACCAGCAACAGCGAGTGCTCAGCCCTCAGGGTTTACGATCCCTTCGGCCAATAAGGGCACAGTGCAAGAGGTTGGTTGGCGCCGTCGCAACCGCACAACAGTGGTCGATGCGCCTACAACGTCGGTTCGCTCGAACGATACGAACACTAGTGTGCGGGCGCCCTTTACAGATGTGCGCACGAGCCCTCGCGGAACGTATGTCCGCGCACCCTTCGTCAACTTGTTCGTGCCGAAGTAACCTTCCGCGGTTATCGCAATCAGTTTTGAGAACGCGGCAGATTTACCTGCCGCGTTTTCTTTATGTGTGAACGGTTGCAACTCCTCTGCGACTCGACCGTTGCGCCGACGTCGTTGTGACGGTCAAAGCAGCATAGCTGCACTAGAGCAGCGCCGATGCCGTCAGGCTTGCGCCCGCACAGATCGCCAGTGTGGTGAGAATGCCAAGCCTCGCGCCGAAGATCAGGAGGGCGGCCAGCACCGTTAGAAGTGCGGCGTCCCATTGAAAGCTAGAAAGTTCGGGTATCCACACGCGCAGCGGACCCAAGTCCGTTGCCGTTACCGTGCCGAAAATAACGTGAAGGGCGAACCAAAGGCTCAGGTTCAAGATGACGCCTACGACTGCGGCTGTGACGCCACGCAACGCACCTGCAAGCTTTGGGTTGGTGCGGAGTTGCTCCACATAGGGAGCGCCGGTGAAGATCCACAGAAAGCACGGAGCAAACGTGGCCCACAACGTCACCGCAGCGCCGAGGAGCCCATAAGCCAATGCAGGCTCGCCCCCTTGGCGATACGCGCCCAGAAAGCCGACAAACTCAGTGACGAGAATCAAGGGCCCCGGTGTCGTCTCGGCGAGGCCAAGACCATCGAGCATTTCACCCGCGCTCAGCCAGCCGTACGTTTCGACCGCTTGCTGCGCCATGTAGGCCAGAACCGCATACGCCCCACCAAAGGTAACAATCGCCAGTTTTGAAAAGAAGACCGATAGGTCCGTAAAAACTTGCGGGAAGAGCAGACTCACAATGATCAGAGGCACGATCCATACGGCGAGGCAGATACTGGCAGTGCGAACAGTCTGCATCAGCGTCACCGGTTCGGTTTTCAGTATGCTTGTGTCCTCGGGCAAAGAACGTTGGGGCGTGATACGCGCCAGTAAGTAGCCGGCCAGCGCCGCCAACCCAACGATGATCGGGAAGGGCAGTGCAAAGAAGAAAATCGCGACGAACGCGAGTGCAGCGATCGCCCAAGCTTGTGCACCATGCAGGGCGCGTTTTGCAACCTTCAGCAGTGCGTCGATGACGATGACGAGGACGGCGGCTTTGATTCCGAGAAAGGCGGCTTCCACGACCGGCGCTTGGCCGTACCAGGCGTAGGCGATAGTCAGCGCGAGGACAACGGCGGCGCCAGGTAAGACGAAGAGGAGCCCGGCGACGAGGCCGCCAAGTGTGCCATGGAGCCGCCAGCCGACATAGGTCGCAAGCTGCATCGCTTCTGGACCCGGCAGCAACATGCAGAAGTTCAGGGCGTGAAGGAATCGCTCGTGACTAATCCAGCTACGCTGTTCAACGAGCTCGCGGTGCATCAGCGCGATCTGGCCTGCTGGCCCGCCGAAGGATATCAGGCCGATCTTCGTCCATACGGGTAGGGCTTCGCCCAATGTCGGTGTGGCTGCCTGCTCTACAGTCGAGTCTGATGAGTTCCTAAGGCCGTGATCCATCTGGCGATCCTTTGGCTTCTCGTAGCAGGCGATGGGGTGACTCACCAAAGGCGGAATTGGCCAGACCTACGCTGGCGTGATAGGCAGATTCGAAAAGGTACTTGCCCGATCGCGTTTCGCGCTGCGTGTGGGCTAGCTGTTTTTCCTACCGCGCGTCGCGCTGTTTGCGGGTTGAGGGTACTCGACAGATATGACAGAGGCACAGCTTATACAGGTGACGGTGTTTTTGGCCGCCGCCGCTATTGCCGCGCCTTTGGGACGGTTTCTCGGTTTCGGCGCTGTTCTTGGATACCTCGCCGCCGGTGTCGTTATAGGACCGTATGTCCTCGGTCCGCTCTACGCACTGGATCATGTGGAGAAGGTCCTCGAATTTGGCGAGTTCGGCGTCGTCTTGCTGTTGTTCGTGATTGGCCTCGAGCTGCGTCCGATCCGTCTTTGGTCCATGCGCTCGGCGATTTTTGGCCTTGGCGCGGCTCAACTCGTTCTGACCGCGTTCGTGTTGGCTGGGATCGGCCTTGCGTTAGGGCTCGCAACGGGGCAGGCGCTCTTCATCGGCCTTGCTCTGTCATTATCTTCGACGGCTTTCGCCCTGCAGGTTTTGGAAGAGAAGGGCGAACTCACAGCACGCCATGGCCGGCTGGCTTTCTCGATCCTTCTTTTCCAGGATCTCGCAGCCATCCCGCTGATCGCGTTGGTGCCTCTCTTCGCTCTTGGTAGTGGCGAGGAGCCGTCCATGGATCTCGGGAGCGCCGGGATCGCGATCCTCACCATTGCCGGTGTGATTGTCGTTGGCCGTTTTCTTTTGAGCCGGCTTTATCGTCTCGTTGCCGCTGTGGGCGTTCGCGAAGCTATGACCGCGTCGGCGCTGCTGACCGTTGTTGGTGTGGCCCTGTTGATGGAGGAGGTGGGGCTATCGGCGGCGCTGGGATCCTTTATCGCCGGCGCGCTCCTCGCCGATTCCGAATACCGGCATCAGATTGAGGCGGACATCGCTCCGTTCGAGGGCCTTCTGCTCGCCGTGTTCTTCATGGCCGTGGGCATGTCGATTGACTTGTCGGTTCTCGTGTCACGTCCCGGAACGCTACTTCTTATTGTGGCAGTTCTGATCGCCGTAAAGTTCATGGTTCTCTTTGGCCTCGGTCGCTGGTGGGGTTTGAAGAGCGCACCATCGCGCCGGCTCGGCATCGTTCTGAGCCAAGGCGGCGAATTCGCATTCGTGCTCTTCGCCGTCGGCATCGTCGAGGGGGTCATCGATCGCGAGACAGCGGGACTGCTTACGTTAGCGGTTACCCTCTCCATGGCGGCAACGCCGCTACTGCTACTCGCGGACGAATGGTTTGAGCGTGCGAAGAAAAGCGCGGCGCCAGAATATGAGATGCCTCCCGAAGACGAAAAGCACGTCATCATCGCCGGATTTGGTCGTTTCGGCCAAATCGTCGCCCGAGTGCTCCGTGCACGGCATATTCCATTCACGGCACTCGATAAGTCGATTGCCCAGGTTGACTTCGTCAAGCGTTTCGGCGCCAAGATCTACTACGGCGACGCGGGCCGCATCGACATCCTCCGCGCCGCAGGTGCGAACAAGGCCAGCGCCTTCGTGCTAGCAATCGACGATGTGGAGGACTCGCTCCGCGTTGCGGAAATCGTAAGGGAGAACTTCCCCGATCTTCCGATTTATGCGCGGGCGCGCGATCGCATCCATGTGCACAAACTTATGGACTTAGGCGTAACGATCATCGAGCGCGAGACCTATCGGTCCGCGTTGAGCTTGACCGCTGATCTTCTGCGGGGCCTCGGTCTTACACCCAAAGAAGCCCGCCGGCTGATCGATACGTTTAAGGTTCATGACGAGGCGCGGCTTTTCAACGAGTACGAGGATTATACCGACCAAGAGAAGATGCGCGCGAACGCTCTGACGGCCGCCGCCGAGTTGGAAGACTTGTTCGCCAAAGACATAGAGTCGTTGGAGGACGGCGGGTCTAGCGATGAGCGGTCAGATGATCGAGGATCATCTGGTTGAGCTTACTCTGATGGGTAAACGGGCTCATATGTCCGGCGCCCTTTAGGACCTGTAGCTCGACATTGGGCAGCGTTTTGCTCAAGAGCTGAGTCACGGCGCGGGTTGGTGGGGGCGTTTTGGATCCCATGATCAGCAAAGTTGGGGCGGTGATTTCCGCATAATCCATTGCGGTGCTCTTGGCGTCGAGTGCAATTGAGAATTCAAGCGCCACTTTGGGGATCGTGGCGGCGATTGCAGTCTTGAAGCGGTCGGGCGCGAGCCACCACCGCCATCGGCCGAGCCAGTAGCTCATAAATGCTCCGGCAGCTTTTTTGTCTTCACCTTTGGCGACCGGGTCGAGAACGGCAACGCCCAGTTTTTCAACATCTTGCCACTCGGGCAGATCCTCGAGGCGCAGGAGATGAAACGAGACCGGCTCGATGAGCGTGAGACTCTTGACCTTATCTTTGAGTGAGCGAGCAGCCTCAAGAGCCAGAGCCGCACCGTAGGAATGGGCGACCAAATGCAGCGGTGCTTCCCCGTTCTCTGCGACAGCGAGCAACGCTTCGACATCGGCGTCGATCGAGAAGGGTTTTTCGGCGGGCCAAGGGCCGGACTGCCCGTAACCAATAAGGTCCGGCGCGAGGACATGCCAATCCTCTACAAGCTTGTCGATCAGCGGCGCCCATTCCCGATGAGAAGCGGCCGAGCAATGTCCGAGCACGACGGTCGGGCCTTCACCCTCATCGAGATAGGCAATTTCGACATCGCCGGACTTCAGAGTCTCCACACGCCGCCCCCAATCTGCTGCGTCGATCATTAGCGGGCGGGGTGATTCGCGTCCAGCGCTGCAGTTGACTGCGGTGGGGACTAGTCGGCCGGTTCGAGCTCCGGTTGTGCAGCGGCAGCGGCCGCCTTTTGCACGGCTTTCTGGACTTTTTCAAACGCGCGAACCTCGATTTGACGAATTCGCTCACGGCTGACGCCGAACTCCGTCGAGAGCTGTTCCAGGGTTAGGGGATCTTCCGAGAGGCGGCGAGCCTCGAACACACGGCGTTCCCGGTCGTTCAAACCTTCCAGCGCCTCGTGCAACATGCCTCGACGTTGCTCTTGCTCTTCGGACTCGGCTAAAGCGGTCTCCTGATCGATGGCCGTATCGTCTACAAGCCAATCCATCCATTCGCCGCTCTCCGCATCGTTGCGGACTGGAGCGTTGAGCGAGGAGTCACCGCCGAGGCGGCGATTCATAGAGACAACATCGTCCTCACTCACGCCGAGGCGCGTCGCAATCTGCTTCACTTGATCGGGACGCAGATCGCCCTCCTCAAGCGCCTTAAGCTGCCCTTTGATCTTGCGCAGATTGAAGAAGAGCTTCTTTTGGGCCGCGGTCGTGCCCATCTTCACCAGGCTCCACGAGCGCAGGATGTACTCCTGAATGGCCGCGCGGATCCACCACATGGCGTAAGTCGCCAGGCGAAAGCCCTTGTCGGGATCGAAGCGCTTCACTGCCTGCATCAGGCCGACATTGCCCTCGGAGATGACTTCGCCAATCGGCAAACCGTAACCTCGGTAGCCCATGGCGATGCGGGCGACCAGACGCAAGTGCGAGGTCACCAGCTCATGGGCCGCATCGCGGTCGTCATGCTCGCGCCAACTCTTGGCGAGCATGTACTCCTGCTGAGGCTCCAGCATTGGAAACTGTCTGATTTCTTCAAGGTAGCGCGTCAGTCCGCCATGCGCGCTGACGCTCGGTAAACTCTTGGAGGCCATGGCTGTCTTCCCGGAACCCGTGCCCTGCAAGGACGAGCGGCTCCTCGCATCTTTTCCCTAATCGACGCCCCCCAGCTTGTCCGTCTATATGACGTTTCGTGCTCTTGCGAAAGGGGGACCCACCACTACAGATGTCTGAATTGTCGCACAATTTCGGCGAGATCGTTAGGTAGTTCACTGTTAAATTCAAGTAAGGTGCCGCGCGTTGGATGAACGAAGGCGAGGTGCGCAGCGTGCAGCGCTTGCCGATGGAGGGACGAGATCGCGCGAGCCAAATTCTCGGGGACCGTCTTTAGTTTCGACTTGAAGCCCTGTCCGTAGAGCGGATCGGCGATGAGCGGATGGCCATAATGGGCCAGGTGGACCCGCACTTGATGGGTCCGTCCGGTTTCGAGCGCACACTCGATGAGCGATGCGACGGCATCCTTGCCTGTGCCGCCGTAACTCTCCACAAGCCGCCATTGTGTGGCGGCGAAACGCCCTTTGCCTTCCGGAACGACAGCCATCTTGGTGCGGCTCGTGGGGTGGCGGCCGATTGGTGCCTCGATCCGACCATGGGGGAGGGTGGGCGAGCCCCAAACGAGGGCGAGATAGCCGCGCGCCATTTCGCCGGTTCGCCCGTGATCGGCAAACTGTTCGGCGAGCGCACGATGGGTCCGATCGTTTTTCGCGACAACCATTAGGCCGCTCGTATCTTTATCGAGCCGGTGCACAATGCCTGGCCGGGCCACGCCGCCAATCCCGGACAAACTATCCCCGCAATGGGCAAGGAGAGCGTTGACAAGCGTGCCGTCCAGCTGGCCAGCGCCTGGGTGCACGACGAGACCCGCGGGCTTATTGATGACAATGAGGTCCTCGTCCTCGAACACGATATCGAGGGGGATCGCTTGTGGCTTCAGTTCCGGGACCGTAGCAGGCGGCATAGCGATTTCGAACCGCTCGCCTTGTTTGACCCGGTATTTCACGTCATCTATGGTCGCGCGCCGTGAGGAGCCGTCTGTGATCTGTACATGACCTTCGCGGATCACCGCCTGGATGCGGGTACGGCTTACATCGGGCAGCGCTTCGCTCAGAAATCGGTCGAGCCGCTGACCGGCCTGGGATGGATCCACCTCGGCGGTCAGGTAGGCGGTCTCCGTATCCGTGGTGTCAAAGTCCATCGGGGCATTAAGGTCAGTCACGGTCTACGCCTCACTCAGTGTCCTCCGCGGCAACTATCGGAGTCTGTCATAGGATGACAAAGCCGGTCGACCCAGAGAATTTGGCGCCCGAAGACACGCCGA
This sequence comes from Methyloceanibacter sp., assembly GCF_058506495.1. NCBI lineage: Bacteria > Pseudomonadati > Pseudomonadota > Alphaproteobacteria > Hyphomicrobiales > Hyphomicrobiaceae > Methyloceanibacter > Methyloceanibacter sp. Next base: position 56,506 of record NZ_JBZMXT010000002.1, read on the forward strand.
TTGAAGGCACCGTCTTCACGCCGCGCCAAGTGGGCATGCTCAAGGTAGCCGTCGTGGTCCTGGGGATCCTGCTCCTCGCTGGGTTTGCCGCCGTGATCGGGGGCATGATCTACCAAGCGTCGAAAATGGGGCAGAAGGCGCCGGACGCCGGTTCCGCCCCCGCCATTCCCGAGACTGTCACGATGACGCCGGCTGATCCGGCCAAGCCGCACGCTTTCGATATCCCTGAGGGGTGGAATGTTGTTTCCATGGCGCTCGATGGGGACCGGCTGGCGCTCCATATCCGATCGCCGGAAGACGCCGAGATCGTGGTGGTGAATATCAGGTCGGGCACGGTCGTCTCGCGCGTCAAGATCGAGCAGGGGCCCGCTCAATAGGCCTTGATCCACAGAAGCTCGAGACCTATAGGTTTTGCGCGCTCGGGCCCCGTTCGTCTAGTGGCCTAGGACGCCGGCCTCTCACGCCGGAAACAGGGGTTCGAGTCCCCTACGGGGCGCCATGCAGATCTTTGCGCCGAAAAGTCTGTAGACAGACTTCCATCAAGTGGATCCAGGCAACGGACCAAATGCCGGTGTGCTTTTTTCCACGCTGCTCCGATCGTCGCCTCGGATGAGATATCACGTGCGGCGCGCGGACCACGGGTGCGGTGGCTCCAAAGAGTAAACAATCCAGCGCAACTTTCAGCGCGTACTAGTTTTCATGACAGGGACCTCATCTCGGGGCGACTCCGCCTCTCGCCTCGACCTTTTCTCCTACGGACTTTTGGGGCTGCCGCTGGCGGCCGGCACGCTGCCGGTCTATCTATTCGTGCCGACCTTCTATGCGGAAGAGCTGGGGCTCGGGCTTGCCGCCGTGGGGGCGGTGCTGTTCTGGATGCGCCTTCTCGATGTGGTGAGCGATCCGGTCATTGGATGGCTTAGCGACCGCACGACCAGCCGCTTCGGGCGCAGAGTGCCCTGGATCGTCCTCGGCCTTCCCCTAACGGCTATTGGCATGTGGCTTCTGTTCCGTCCGCCGGAAGACCCGACGCTCGGCTATTTGGCGATCGCCAGCGCGATTCTTTACATCGGTTGGACGTCGCTGGCCGTGCCCTATTCGGCTTGGGGCGCGGAAGCGAGTCCGTCCTATAATGAGCGTTCGCGCTTCACTGCCTGGCGAGAAGGGGCGGTCGTTATTGGCACGCTGGTCGCCGCAGGCATTGCCGATAGTGGCGGGGCGCTGGCGGAAGGGCTTGGGCACTTGGCGGTGGCGACCGTGCTGGGGCTCGCCATTGCGGGCGCGCTGCTCTTGTTCCGGGCGCCGCGCCCCCAAGCGCGGGTTAGCGACGCGTCCGACCAGGCAGCTCAAACCCCAGCGGGGTGGCGTGCCGGAGTTCAGCTGCTGTGGGCGAACGGGCCTTTTCGGCGCTTGCTCTTCGCCTGGCTCTTGAATGGCGTCGCCAACGGACTGCCGGCGACGCTCTTTCTTCTCTTTGTGACGCATCGGCTGAATGCTCCTGATCAAACCGGTCTGTTTCTGATCACCTATTTCGGCATCTCTATCGCAGGGCTGCCGTTCTGGCTGTGGGCGGCGCGCCGGTTTGGCAAGCACCGCGCCTGGAGCGGGGCCATGATCTGGGCCTGCGGCTGGTTTGCGCTTGCGCCGTTCTTAGGCCCGCAAGACCTTGCACTGTTTGCGGCCCTTTGCGTCGGGACGGGCCTCGCCCTCGGGGCCGATTTGGCCCTGCCGCCATCGATGCAGGCGGACGCGATCGATGCGGAGACGGCGCGCACGCTGAACGCGCGCACGGGGCTCTATTTCGCCCTCTGGGGGATGGCGACAAAGCTCTCGCTAGCCTTCGCGGTCGGCATTGCATTCCCGCTGCTCGATTGGGCTGGCGGTCCGGAAGCGGGCGGCTGGATGCTGGCGCTTCTCTATGGCGGCGTGCCGATCCTTTTCAAGCTTGCCGCCGTTGCACTTATTGCTGGGTACGATCTCGACGAAGCGGCGCAGCGCGATCTTCGGCGCCGGATCGAATCGCACGCACGCGAGGCCGTGTGACGCGACGCAGCTGATGGTGCGCCGATCCTAGTCCATCGAAAAGCGGGTTGGGGACGCCTCAGTCATCATCGGGCAGCCCAGCGTCTTTTCCAGTGCCTCGACCAGCTCCCGTTCCGTCTCCACTGTTGAGAAGAGCCCGCCGGTCTCCTCCGCAAGGCATTTGGTCTCGACGACCGATTGTTCGCCCGTCCAGGTGATGCCTCTCACGCGCAAGCCAATGACATGCACGGTGAGCTGCAAGCCCTCTTGCTTGAGTTGCTTGCCGACATCGCAGGGGTTGCCGCCGCAGGTCTCTTCACCGTCCGTCAAGAGCACGATCACGCCGGGTTTGGCCACGTAGTCGAGCACGTCCGCCGCCTGCAATACGGACTTCGACAACGGCGTCTGGCCTGCCGGTGTCAGACCGTTGACGACATCGAGGATACGTTTCGCCGCGTCCGGGGCAGGCTTGAGGTCGAGCTGCACGTTGCATTGCTGCCAGGGTCCTGGCCCGTAGGTGATGAGGCCGACGCGCCGCATACGCGTGACGCGCGGCAAGACCTTGGCGAGCGCCGCGCGAACTTTGTCGATCCGGCTGATGGCGCTCGGATTCTCGCTGCCGTAGCCCCAGCCATTGCCCGACATCGACCCAGACGCGTCGAACACGAGCATTGCATCCTCTGTACACGGCGCTTGCGCGTCGTCGGCAGCCTGCGCAGGCGTACCAATAAGTATAGCGGCTGCAAGTAACGCCAGCCCTAGCCACGTGGCGATGTCCATCATGTCAAAGCGAAGTCTAACCAATTCGAGACTGGTGCGCTTGTATTCGCGCCCTGCCGGCACCCTCTTCGTCCTAGCTCTCTGCTGCTTGAGGACGAGCGGCCTTGAGATCGGGGAGAAGGGCGGCAGCTTTACCTATCGGGTCGAGGACGATTACAGCGCGCCGTTCGACAGCGGCACGGGCATCCAGACCTGGGCTGTCACCGGCGGCGAGGCTTACCGGATCTAGAGCGCGCCCGACAGTTTCGGCACGTGTTCAAAAAAGGGGCGGGGTAGGGCTTTAATCGTTCCAATCCCGCCTCCGCGCGCAGCACAAAGGCGGGACCGGTTCATGACGCAACATCACCCATCGCGGTGGGACTTACGGAGCCTCGAGCGCTTCCCGACGCTCCTTACTCAGGACCTCCTCGTCCTAGACCAAACCCATGCTCGCGTGCAGGGCTGCGAGTTTAGGGCCAAGAGGTGACTGCATAACCGTGGCAATCAAAACGATAGCTCCGGCTGCGATGAGTCTCATTGTCATGCGAGAGGGCAAATACATGGGGGGTATCCTTCTCTTACAACACTGAGGGGTGTCGTTATTCGACGACACACAGTCTAAACGCGTTATATGTCGGTTTGGATTACAAATCGCACACTCGAGTTCACGGCTGAGTGAGGGGAACTAAGGCTGAACAGCGGCGTCGTAACCCAAATTCCGTTTCCGGTTTGCATGCTCTAGCCGTTCGCAATAGGCATAGTCGAGGGGCCCAGCGGAGATCCGGCCCCCGATGATGAACCGAACCGCTAGGTCAATGCGTTGCCGGACACCTCAATGAAGCTTTGGGAACAAGCACTTATCGCCTTCTCGATACTGGCGGTTGGCTTTCTCCTGATCGACCCGTTCATGTATGAACGGGCGAAGGCCATGTCGCCCGCAGCGCGCGACTTCTTCCGCGCCATTACCGATATCGGCCGCTCGAATTGGATGCTGATTCCAACGGCGACCATTATAGGTTTTGCGGTTTTACTGCGGCGCAACCATATCGGCTTTCGCAATGCAGCAGGCTACGGGCTGATTATTCAGGCCGCGAGCTTTGCCTTTGTGAGCATTGGGGGCGCAGGGCTCATCGCGGCGCTTTGCAAGAATATTCTCGGGCGCGCCCGCCCCAAGTTCTACGAGGAACTTGGGCACTTTCACTTCAGCTTCTTCTCCTTCGACGCCGATTATGCGTCCCTGCCGTCGGGCCATTCGACCTCGATCTTTGCCTTTGCGACTGTCGTCGCGATACTCGTCCCGCGTGCTCGTGTGTTCGTCTACACGATCGCCGTGTGGATCGCGTTCAGCCGCGTGTTGATTGGGGTGCATTACTTCACCGACGCGGTTCTCGGCGCGATTCTCGGGACGGTATTCCCCTATATCGTGCGAGATCGATTCGCCGCGCGTCGCTGGCTGTTCGAATACGCTCCGGACGGAGGCTACCGGCTGCGGGGTTTGCGCACGCAAGCCTGGCTAGGCTGGCCAGAGCATGTGCGCACGTCTCACGATTCGTCCAGCGAGCCTGCGCGGGATGGCTCCGCGAAATAGCGCGGACCATTCGGTTTCCCAAGCACCGTTGATCTGTCCCGCGCGCGTTCCTATCTAATTTCGTTCGCTATAACGCGAGGTCCGCGCCCTATTTGAGAGGCGAAGGCCCCGGGGAGAGAGACGAAATGATGAAGAATTTTTCACGTACCCTTGCCATTGGGGTCGTTGCTGGCGCGCTGCTTGCGCCTGCAGCAGCGAGCGCGCTGTCGCTGACGGCGGCCGACTTCGCGAGGATGGAGTCGAGGCTAAATCTCACGCCGGAACAGCGTGCAGCGATTTCGCCCATTCTGCAGAAATCGCAAACCGCCCGCAGCTCGACGTTCCAGAAATACGGCGTCGACCTCAAGACATGCAGTCGGCCTGGGGCCCTTGGGCTCATGCGACTGAACAAGGATATGAATCGGATCAACGCTGATACGCGTGCGCGCTTGGCGGCGATCTTGGATGCGTCTCAGCTTCGCGAATACGACAAGATCGTCGCGGAGCAGACAGAGATTGTTAAAAAGCAGATCATGTGTTGATCCCGGATCGGGCTTGGATAGGGGGCGGTCGCGAAACCAACGGCTACCCGGCGAAGGTCAGCGTGATAACGATACCGAGTGTCAGAACGACGAGTGACACAACGCCCATGACCCAGACCGGCGGAGAGGGTTGATGTAGGGCCGACCCGCCCTCTGCTGCTTTCATTCTGTCAGCGATGCTCATTCGGGAAACGGGACCGCCTGCCGATCCTGAGTTCGACATGTCCATGCCTTGCATCCCACTCGCCTTCATCGGCGCCGAAATGGAGACGTGCGCGTCCGTACCGCCAGGCCGCACGGTCATCATTCCGTGTTTCAAATGATGGGCCACAAGCCAATAGTTCATGGGGTAGGCGCAAAGTGCGCCCACCATCAGCGCGAGCGACATACGGAACCAAAACAGGGCCTGGGTGGGGTCGTGGGCGTCCGGGTTGCCCTGAAAGGCGAGGGCGGAAACCGGCAGCATCCCACCCATCAAACAATTGATGGATAGAAACTCTGAGCTGAAGGTCCCCTTGAGGGCCTTCCAGTAGGAGCCGAACATCTCGCCCATGAAGAGGGCTTGAAAGATGGCCCAGCCGAAGGCGAAACCCAGCACATACTCGAGCGCGAATTCAGCCATAGGCGGCAGCGCAACGACGGCACCGATCACAGCGCCAACCAGGATCCCGATGCCATCGCCTGTGGCGCAGTGCATGGTCGAGCCAAGGGCCTGGCGCCACTGCGCGGCCACATAGCGTTCATGGAGCCCGGGCAGGGGTTCTCTGCAGCCCAGAACATAAAGAAACGCGCCAAAAGGCCCCGAATAGGCTGTGAAGAGGACGAAGGCCCACTTCATCACGGGGTTTTCGGGGGTCGAGCAAATATCGATCGCCACGAACAACAGGGAAAGCGCTGTTAGCGTGAACCACCACAGTGTGACCCCGTCGAGTAGCATAGCGCTCCTCCCTTGCCGTGCCCCCGAATAGATGTGGCAGAACACTACCTCTCGCCGCGTAGCCATGCGAGGGGTCGATCGAGCCATAGGTGCGGTGCTCATGGAATAGGCAGGTCAGCCGCGCATCTGGCGTCATCTTTGCCAAATTTCCCACGGCTGTTGCCTCCATGCTCTAGGGGCCGCTTCTCATTCGCGTTAGACTTATGTCAGTCTTGCGAATCAATTTTTTGCGGTGCAGCATTGGTGTCAAATGCTGGTGGGAAGACGGAAGTCTTGCAGTTCCAGCAATTTGTACCGGGTCAAATGGATTTCGAAGTGCCTGCATAACTTCTGTATTGGTCATTCTGACGCAGGGCAGCCGCTAGGCTCCGGTTTAGCACGGGTCTTGCGAAGACCAGTCTAAGCTCGCGAAACAAAGCGAGCTAATGCTGCGGCGCAGCATTGGCGGATTGGGCAAGTTAAAGAAGTCCGGCCGGTCATTGAGAGTGTTGGGAGGTTCGGGTCCGAAAAGGGCCGCGAGGAGTGGCGTTAGTGCAACCTTTGGAAAGGGGGCCAAATGCCTACGAGACTGACCCAAATCAAAGCGGCTGCCCTGAGCCGGTCGGTTCAGGGCGATAGGCTGCTGCTAATGCCGAGACCGCGTTTGGTTGCGCGCTCATCTGAAAAATCGATGCCCGCCAGCCTGGCGAGTCAACCGGGCCCTTTTGCGGTCCTTTCACAGACGTGGGGAGCATAGATCATGCCCGTACCAATGCCATCTGCTGTCGTCCTTATCGTGTGTAAGACCGTATTGCTGCCGGCCGACCAACAAGACGTGAACTCTAAGTGGACAGGGTATGAGAACCGGACGTGGTTGATCGAGGACTCGATGATGCATTGCAAGCGTGAGGAGGTCCAACTCTTCGATCAGGCTGAAGCGATGGGCGCCGCGGCGCAGCCCTTCAACCAGCAGCGCTGCCAGAGAGCGAGCCTTATGTTGGGGGTCCAGTGGGACCAAAGCCACAAGAGCTCGAAGTATCGTTTCTGGCGCGTCGCCTGTCCGGTGCCGATCGTCGATACCAGAACAGGCGAAGTGATCGCCTGGAAGATGCCGGATTGCGGGCATCGTGATACAGTGGTTTGCGAGGTTGATACCGCAATCTAGCGCGGTCCAGCCTCGATCTAGCGGACGTCGAGGCGCCCTCACGAGTTGGGGCGGCCTTGGCGGAGGAGGTCCTGGCTCATGCCAGCCTGGGCAAAGATCGGTGCAGGATTAGTGCTTGCGCTTGTCTTGCTGGGATTCGCGGGGCTCAAAGCCACGTCCAATAAGTTTGGGCCACTCGTCCAGACCTACGGCACAACTTATTACGGCGGCGACGGTCCGAAAGTCGCGACGGTCCCGTGTAAGACCGAGAGCGATATCCGATCGGCTATAGCCCGCGTTCATGCGGTATTCGATCAGTATGTTGGTTCCCGCCTCGCCGCATTCGAGCAGCGCGCCGCGCACCAAAAAGGGTTGCCACCGCTCCGCGTTGACACCCTCTATGTGATCACTGAGGATGATCAGATGAGGGATGGAAAGACGGTCCTGTTCATCGGCCTGAAAGACGATTGCGTGAGCACGGTCTTCAGTTTTCCAACGCGAATTTACGACGACTTGAAGGCGCTTGAAGAAGGCGACGTTTGAGTCCGTGACCGCAACGATTCCCGCCGGTGAAGTCGTTTATGCGATTGGCGATATTCATGGTCGCGTCGATCTCTTGCATGAGCTCCTCACACTCATCGAGCAGGACGCAGCAGCAGTTGGCAAAGCAAGGAAGACGCTCATATTCCTTGGCGACTACGTGGATCGCGGACCAGACAGCCGCGGTGTTGTCGAGCTCCTAAGCACTCGCTTGCCCGATGAATTCGACGCGCACTTTCTAATAGGCAACCACGAACAGTTCTTATTGGATTTTCTCGACGATCCAACTTGGCTCGACGTTTGGCTGCGCAATGGCGGTGAGCCGACCCTGCTATCCTACGGTGTCGATGTCGGCGGACTCGAGCGCCAAGGAGCTGAGCCAGGAGCGTGGCGAGAAGCCTTCCGTGAAGCTATTCCGGAGAGGCATCTGCACTTCCTTCGAAATCTGGAACTGCAATACCAGATCGGGGACTATGTGTTCGTACACGCCGGCGTGCGCCCGGGCGTGCCACTCGACGAACAACGGCGCGCCGATCTGCTTTGGATACGACATGAGTTTCTGCGCTCGCAGGAACCATTCGGGAAAATTGTGGTTCACGGACACACGCCGGAGCGCGAGCCAGTCATGAGATCGAATCGGATTGGAATCGATACGGGCGCGGTCTTCACCGGCTGCCTCACGGCGCTTCGGCTCGAGAGCGGCACACGCACGTTTCTTCAAGTCGCAAGCTAGGCGTTTTTTCTGGTGCGCTATCCGCGTGTCTCTGGGCTGTCAGCCACAAGCCCCCGGAGTCGGCTTGTAAGGCTACCACCGCCTGACTTTCGACCCCGCCTTTTAGCTCGCCGAGCGGCGAAGCGACTAGACAGACTGCGCGATCCCTCGTCTGCCTGGTTGACGTCTTCCTCCGCTGTCTCTTCGTCTTCGTGGTGGGCTTCAGTGTCATGCTCTTTGACCTCGTCGCTCTGATCACTGTCGTCTTGACCACGTGACGTATAGTGCCCCTGGATCTCGTAAGTCTCAAAGTCCTCTTCGATCTCGTCGTCGCCCTCGCCGTTATAAGTCTCGACGTCGAACGTGTGCGTGGCAACCTGTTCCTCTTCCCAACGAGGGGGCTCGACCTCATGGCTCTCACCGGCATAGTCGACATCTGCAGAGGGCGCCTCTTCGCCCGTGGCATAGGCTTGATCCTGGACGGGTTCAGAGGGCTCGGCAGCGCCATTACCAGCGTAAGCGGCCTCTTCGTACACATCAGCGGTCTCGTTCGCCATGGCCATAGTGTGTTGCGGCTCCGCCATAGCTTCGGATCCTTCAGCGGACGCCGCGTGACTTGTCATCGCGCTCTGCCACGTTTGCGGTTTTTGCCGTGCTGCGTCGAGAATATGGGACGCAAGTTGGTTGAGCTCGCGGCGCAGAAACTCAATTTCTTCGCTGCTCGTCCGTACACGTTCCAGTTCTTCCTGGGCTCGGGACAGCTCGGCCGTGAGCCGTTGGCTCTCTGCGACTGCTTTAGAGTCTTTCTTGCTCGAGCCGCGGCCCGACGCACCTCCGCTCTCGAGCGAGAGCCGGAGCTGGTCGATATCGGCGCGCTGATTATGGACAGTCGCTCGGGCGACTTTCAGCGCGTCCGACTGGGATGCGATCGTCGTACGCAATTCGGCATTTACTGTTTCCAGGTCCGTTAGGGCTTTCTTCGCGGCTTTGAGGCGGGCGTCGAGATCTGGCAAACGCCGCTTTATGGTCTGCTGCAAAACCCGATTGGCGTTCTCAGCCTCATGCAGCTCGCCCTTCGCAGCCTCCAGACTGCCATTCAACTTCTGAATTTCGACCCGACGCTTGTTCGCTTCGATCAGCTCGCGAGCAGCCTTCTCCTTCGACTTATCGAGGGCAACTTCGACCTTCCGAAGCTGAAGTGCAAAGTCAGCGCGTATTTGATCTTTGTCGGCCTGAATCTCGGCAAGTGTCAGGGGCATAGTGGCTTCGAGGCGGCGCGTGGTGAGCTTCACCGCCCGATTCCACAAAGGTGGCGCCAGCATGAGGCCGAGAAGGCATCCCAGGAAGAAGCCCAACGCCCCGAACATAAACCACTCGATCATCAAGGCCTTTGGTTCCTTGAAATTGGAGCCGGATTTGCCCCCGGAAAGGGCTCTGCCGACGAACGCTCCATAAGCCCCTTGTGCAGGAAGCCGATGCCACGCACCGAGCCCTATGCGCGAGCCACCCGCGCAATAAGGGGAGGCCATGCCCTGCGCGCCCAACGATCCGAGGCCCGCAAAACTCGCGCTCCGACTTCATTAGCGCCAAATTAGAACGGATTCCAGGTCGGCTGACGAGTATACTTCAAGTAGCCGACATTTGCGCCCAGTCTAAGGCCGACCCCGGATCGGATCGGGGCGAGGACAAGATCGTCCCGGGCCAAGTAGGTGACGCCCACGCCGCCCACCAAGTAGGCGGAGCCGTCTATGCCGGCAAACTTGTCATAGATCTGGCCCGGATCCGCCAGATTGTATACTAAAACCATGGTCTTGGAGCCTTCGGCACCGAAGTCGTAGCCCAAAGACGGGCCCTGCCAGAAGACCCGATACTGCCCGCCATTTGTTGTGTGCAGCGTCCCTTCGCCGTAGCGAAGGCCCGCAACGAACGCCCCCCCGGCTTCCTCACCAACGATATAGCCGTTCGGGCGCCCCGATTTCTGGAACGTGTACTCCACCGCACTGGCGAAGCCGGAGGAGATTTTGCCGAAAAAGCGATGTCCTGCGCTCTTGATCTCATCGGGCGAGAAGCCATCGTCACTGTCTAGTCGCTCCGATGCATAGCCCTGCGCCGCCACGTAGGTTTGGCTGGGTTGATAACCCGGTGGTTGGTAGGCCTGTTGGGGTGCAGCAATAGGGGCCGATTGCGACGCGTTCGGGTCGTACCCCCCAACGGCCGGAGCGACACCGCCGCTACTTTGTACAGGGGCGTTCTGGACCGGGATAGTGCCGGAATTCGCGCCGTATGGCGCGCTCTGCGCCTGCGAGGCAGACGCAAGAACCGAATTCAGAAGAATCGCCGAAAGCGCGGCGACCACGATGTAGGTAGTACGCATGACAAAAGACCTCGGACGTGCGAGCCCGCTTGATGACCGGGCGCAGAGGCGTAAGGCCCCGCTCTCGATTGTTGACCGAAAGGGTTACCAAACGGTGGAAGGCTTACCGCGGCGTTAAGATGGAGCGGCCCCATGCGACAAAGTTCGCGTTCTTTAGCGCCGAGTCCGTTTTGCCATATCTGAATCTGGCGCCGCGTGTATTGACGACATGGCCGCCGGCCGCTTCCAAGACGGCCTGCCCGGCTGCTGTGTCCCACTCCATCGTGGGGCCGAGGCGCGGATAGAGGTCCGCATTGCCGCGTGCGATCTCCAAGAACTTGATGGACGACCCGGCAGCCGTACGTTCAGTGACTGAATAGCCCTCCAAGAACTCCTCGGTCTTCCGGTCCAAGTGAGAGAGGCTCACCAGAGCCGTGATCGCTTCTGGGTGGGCAGCCCGCGCATGCAGACGTTTGTGACTTAGGGCGTTCAAGTCTGCACCGTCTTTGCTCGGTGCCATGGAAGTCTCGATCGCCACACCATCGGCAATGGTGACGGCAAGAAGATTCCGGGCAGGCGCGTACACCAGGCCGAAGCAGGGAAATCCATCGTCTATCAGCCCAACATTGACCGTGAAATCTGTACGCTCCTTGATGAATTCTTTCGTGCCGTCCAATGGGTCAACGAGGAAAAAAGTCTGGCCCAAGGACGCCTTGCGGTCAGTTGTCGACTCTTCGGACACAATTGGGATGTTCGGTGCGAGCTCGCGCAGCGCGGTCTCAAGTATTTCATTGGAATCCCGATCCGCCTGGGTCACCGGAGACTGGTCGTCTTTGTACTCGATCTCATCCGTTGCGCCATAGTGGGCCATGATCGCGGCGCCGGCTTTTGCGGCTGCGCCGGTTAAGACTTCGGCGGCGACATGGAGGTCGAGGACGGGCGTCCCCTCGGCAAGCGCCGCTGTTGTATGTCTAGGTGCTGACAAGGCAAGATGCTCCAAAGGGCGTTGATTCGAAAAAAATCTTCGTGTTTCGATGATTGCTCCCTTCCTGTAACAGAAATTCGTACACAGGCCATGATAACTGCGCATGAGTCTTGCTGGCGCGAGAATGGAGAAAGCAATGTCGGAGCCGATTGTGCTCAACGATCTCGAGCTGGCGGCACTGGTTTCGAGCCGGATATGCCATGACATCATCAATCCGGTCTCCGCCATCTCCAACGGTTTGGAGATGCTGGCGGAGGAGCCCGACGACGAGATGCGCGCCGCGGCGATGGATCTCATTCTGAAGAGTGCCAGCCAGGCATCCGCCAAACTTCAGTTTGCCCGCATCGCTTTCGGGGCGGCAGGATCGGCAGGCGCAGAGATTGACACGCGCGATGCGGAAAAGGTGGCGCAAGCGTTTGTTCAGACGAGTGAGAAACATGACCTCGTGTGGGACGGGCCGGCGCTGATCTTGCCCAAGAACAAGGTCAAGCTATTGCTCAATTTGGTCGGGCTTGGTCTCGCTGCATTGCCGCGCGGTGGCACCATTAACGCGGCAATATCCGAGGACGGGGGAGAGGTGTCCTACACGATCACGGCTACAGGCAAGGCGGCGCGTCTCAGCGAAAAGGCGGACGCACTTCTTGTGGGCGAGGCAACAGGGGAAGTCGATGCGCATTTGATTCAGCCCTACTACGCCGCGCGTGTGGCACAAGCGTCTGGCATGACGGTAACAACGAGTTCCGGCGAAGACGAGGTCGTGTTACGAGCGCAATAGCGCAGCTAATACAACCCTTCGCCAAGAATGGCCCGCCATCGCGCGCCTGACTCAAATGTACGAAGCAGACACAAAACGGCCGGGGCAAGCCCAGCCGTCTTCGTGTCCAACAATCGAAAGTCGGAGTGACCTAAGCGGCGGCCTCGTCGGCCTCTGCTTCTTCCTCGGGATTGCGCAGCACGTAGCCGCGGCCCCAAACGGTCTCAATGTAGTGCTTTCCGCCTGTCGCCGCGGCGAGCTTCTTGCGCAGCTTGCAGATAAATACGTCGATGATCTTGAGTTCCGGCTCGTCCATGCCGCCATACAGATGGTTCAAGAACATCTCTTTGGTCAGGGTTGTCCCCTTACGCAAAGAGAGCAGTTCCAGCATCTGGTATTCTTTACCTGTGAGGTGCACACGCTGACCGTTAACGTCGACCGTTTTAGTGTCCAGGTTAACCTTTAGGCCGCCGGTCTGGATGACTGACTGGGCATGCCCCTTTGAGCGGCGCACAATCGCGTGGATGCGCGCTACGAGCTCGTCCTTATGGAAAGGCTTGGTCATATAGTCGTCGGCGCCGAAGCCTAGACCGCGCACCTTGTCTTCGATGCCTGCAAGACCGGAAAGGATGAGTATCGGGGTCGATACCTTGCTCACACGCAAGGATTTGAGGACCTCGTAACCGCTCATGTCCGGCAAATTCAAGTCGAGAAGGATTATGTCGTAGTCGTAGATCTTGCCGAGATCGACGCCTTCTTCGCCGAGATCTGTCTTGTAAACGTTGAAGCCTTCGGACTGCAGCATCAATTCGATGCTCTGCGCCGTCGCGCTGTCGTCCTCGATCAGAAGAACCCGCATTCTAATTCCCCCGTATTCTCATGTCCTGGCTGTCCCCTGACCCAAAACGTCGGACGCTTGATTGGTTAATTTCGAATCAAGAAGTTAATGTCCAATAGTTAACAAAAACTAACCAACAGGGTAGTGTTAACAACATCCGCTAACCAAGATTATTTATGCGTACGTCTTCGCCAGTTACATCGATTAGGCGGATACGACTCTCATGGTTTACCGGCGCTTAAGTCCTGTCGGCGATGATCTTGATTCAAGGGACGGGGGGACCGGTCCTTGAGACTTGGTGAGAAGCCGTTTGGGGGCGCCTGGCTTTCGGTTTGCTCTGCGCTTGGTAGTCGGCTCGTGTCAATTTGGGGAAGTAGCGTTCGCGCCGAAACTGCGCGGACCCGAACAGGCTTGAGGGTATTGAGTTATGAAGTCACGCGATGGAGTCATGCGTCTAAAGCGCTTCGAGGTCGATGAGAAGCGCCGGAAGGTCGCTGACATCGAGTCTATGATTGCCGAATTTAACGATATGGCTGTGGACCTCGACCGGCAGATCGCTGTCGAGCAAGAGCGCGCCGGCATCACAGACGTCAATCACTACGCTTATCCGACCTTCGCAAAGGCAGCCATACAGCGCCGGGACAATCTGGCGGTGTCGGTGGCGGGGCTAGAGGCGAAGTTGGCTATGGCCAAAGGCGAACTCAAAGAGGCAGAGGACGAGCTCCGGAAGATCGAGGTTCTTCAGGGGCGCGATGTCGATCGTGGGAGGGTCGAGGAGCCCGAGCCCGATTTTGGCATGATCGGTGTCGCCCGCGCGGGCTAGCTGCGCCTCAGAAGCCAAATCAACAGAAAGACTACGAACCGGCGGTGGACCTCCACCGCCGGACTCCGTTAGATGTTGGCGAACCCAAAGTTTTTGCCGCGCGCGGAGGTCTCCTCATGCCCTCATTCGATATTGTCTCTAAGACAGACATGCCCGACGTTGACAATGCCCTCGCGAATATGACGCGCGAGATGAGCCAGCGTTACGATTTTAAGGGTTCGAATTCCAAGATCGAGCGAAACGAAGGCGTCATCGTCATCCACGCGGACGACGATCTGAAGCTCAAGCAGATGCATGAACTGTTGCAAGGCCATCTCGCCAAGCGTGGGATCGGGCCGGGTGTGGTCGATTATCAAGCCGTCGAGAAGGCCGCCGGCCAGTCGGTTCGTCAGAACGTTCTCCTTCGTCAGGGCATCGATAAGGAACTGGCCAAGCGGATCGTAAAGGAAGTGAAGGGCAGTAAAATCAAGGTTCAGGTTGCCATTCAGGGCGACGAGCTGCGGGTAACCGGCAAGAAGCGCGACGATCTCCAGGCGGTTATCCAACTCGTGAAGGGTCTAAAAATCGAGCAACCGCTTCAGTTCGAGAACTTTAGAGACTGATCCGCCGCGGGTTCCGCGAGTAGGGCGGATCAACCACTAGGTTGCATTGCGTCACCGTAGCCCGATCGCCGCATGATCGTTTATAGCTAACCCATGATTTCGGTTGTCGTTGTCATCGTACTCGTGGTCGCGCTGCTCGTCATCGCAAGGCGCAGCAGCAAGAACCGAGACACTATCCTCATCGAAGTCCTCTTGGGTATCGCAGGCTCCGTGGTGGCCGCGCTCGCCGTCGCGTCCTTCCCGAAGATGGATACAGACAACGTCCTCGGTTACCTGGACAAACAGATCTACGAGTGGGTGTTCGGCAAAGAGACAGAAGAGCCGCCGGCTCCCGAGAAGAAAGCGGTCGCGATCAAGAAGAATGTCAGCCGCGATGATCGGGAAATCGAAGGCGTCTATGCGGGGCTGATCCGCTCCATTCAGAACGGATCCGAGGTTCTTGATGAAAAGGCCTACGTCTTGAGGGTCGATCCTACCAAGAAAGAGAAGGTCCTCGAGATCTACGAGCACGGTGACATCGAATACAAAGTTCGTATCGACGGAAAGCTTGAGGAGGACGGTGTCACATGGGTTGGCGAAACAAAATCGGTGCTGAAGGGCGGAACGTTCGTTCAGGACGATTTGAAACTTCTTCTTTCGCCTGAGGTGGGTCGCATCGACTGGCACCAAAAAGACAAGGTAGCGCCCGTCGAGTCGATCGGTACGCTCTACAAGGTCGACGAGAACGCGGTGTCCGACCGGATCAGCGCTGTGAACCGGATCAAGAACGAGACGTTCATCTGTAAAGAGGAGAGCGCCAAAATGGGAGGCAGCATCTCGCTGTTTCTTTTCATTCCCATGGAGCTGCCGGCGGGCTCAAGCGCCTTCACGTTGGAGGGGCCGCCCCATTCGAACAGGGTTTACGCCGAGCTCATCTCGGGCGTTGCGAAGCCGTATGAGGGCCCGTACGACGTACACATCAAGAACCGATTCAGGAGCAACGACTTCCCCAATCTCACCGGGATTAAGAGGCTCCACCCAAACCTCTCATCCTTTGTCGGCTTTTTCGACAAGGAGTACAGCATTGGCATCAATCGGCCCGGGACGGAGCCCAGTTGGTTCAAGGGCAGTCTGGCCGACTCGGTACCGTGCCGGATCTTCTATGTGGGATTCCCGCCTGGGCCAGTCGTCCACTAGCCATCACCGAGCAGACAAACAGAAAATGGCCGGGGCGGGCCCGGCCATTTCGTAGGTTAGATCTGTCGTTGATACTTCCGGCTAGTGGCCGCGATATTGTTGGATTCGTGTCGCGCGCAGACCCGCGAGCCCATGCTTGTCGATGGATCGCTGCCAACTCAGGAACTCGTCCACAGTCAATGTATAGCGGTCGCAAGCCTCTTCGAGGCTAAGTAGACCCCCCCGAACGGCTGCCACGACCTCGGCTTTACGCCGAATGACCCAACGGCGGGTATTCGTCGGAGGAAGGTCGGCAACGGTTAGCGGGCTGCCGTCTGGTCCGATCACGTATCGGACGCGCGGCCTATAATGTTCAGTCATTGTACGCAACACTCACTAAAACTCGATTAGCCACAATCGACGGGGACCCTAACAGCGGCCGATTTAAGAATTACCTAAGCCGCCGCGTAAAAATAGTCGCAAGAGAACCCGCAAAACTCTCTGAATTGTCTCAAGTTTCTGACATTGTTCTTGCAGGCCTTCGCGCAGCCGCTTTCTGGTTTGGCTTGCGCGGCAGGGCCGCTGTGCCTATGTTCACGGACTTATCCGAACTGTCACAAGGAATTAGCGGACCGGTCAGCATCCGCGCGGCGACGGGATCGAGGTACCGAGAGCGACCATGCGGTAGCGCGATTGTTGTGCGATTTTCGCACTTTGTATTCCCCGCGCTTCTGGCTCCAACCTCTGAGAGCCGTCTGCGCGCCGATGAAAGTCAGCGCCAAACAGATATCATGGTTAACAGTTTGCATCTTTCGGGGCATCCGTCCGAGACGCGGGTAGTCGTGGCCATGTCGGGCGGCGTCGACTCATCGGTCGTGGCGGGTTTGCTAAAGCGCGAGGGCTACGATGTCGTTGGCATCACCCTGCAGCTTTACGACCATGGTGAGGCTGTTGCCAAAAAGGGTGCCTGCTGCGCTGGGCAGGACATCAAGGATGCGCGCCGCGTGGCGGCCGCGCTCGATATCCCCCACTACGTTCTCGACTACGAGCGCCAGTTCGAGACCGCTGTTATGGACGCCTTCGCGGACAGCTATCTGTCCGGCGAGACCCCTGTGCCATGCGTTGCTTGCAACCAGACGGTCAAGTTTCGCGATCTATTGGACACCGCACAGGGATTGGGCGCGCAGGCTCTGGCTACCGGCCACTACATTAAGAGCAGCCCGGGTCCGCACGGCTGGGAACTCCATCGCGCAGCGGACAAGGAGCGGGACCAGAGCTACTTCTTGTTCAATACGACGCCGGAGCAACTTGCCTTCCTTCGCTTCCCGCTCGGCGGCATGCCGAAGGATGAGACGCGAGCCTTGGCTCGGGAGTTTGGCCTCGACATCGCCGACAAGTCGGACAGCCAAGACATCTGCTTCGTGCCATCGGGTCGCTACACGCAAGTTATCGAGCGCCTTCGCCCCGGCGCGGCCGAAGCTGGCGACATCGTTCATGTGGACGGGCGCGTGCTTGGTCGCCACACGGGCATTATCAATTACACGGTCGGACAACGCCGTGGCCTTGGGATTGCCGCATCCGAGCCGCTTTATGTCGTGAAGCTCGATCCGGCACGCCACGAAGTTGTAGTCGGGCCGCGGGAGGCGCTCTTGACGCGAACCTTGGAATTGCGTGACGTGAACTGGTTGGGCGCTGGGCCCTTCGAGATCGCTGTCGCGGGTGGCCGTGAGGTTCTGGTTCGGATTCGGTCCACAGGCCCGCTTCAGCCGGCGACGGTCGTGTCTGAGAACGGGGCTGTTCTCGTGCAACTGGCCGACGGTGAGGAGGGCGTTTCGCCCGGACAGGCTTGTGTGTTTTACGCTGCATCGGGCGGCGGAGAGCGACTCTTGGGCGGAGGATGGATCAAGTCCGCTGCGCCGCCCTTTGTGGCCAACGACGCTATGCAGGTTCAGGCGGCGTCGCTGCCCGCCGAGGCCTTTTTGGTAGGATCACGTTAAGCCGCGGCATCAGCACGCCGCAAATCTTGGGGAGGTTCAAGCGTTGACTTCCAATCATCCGACGATGGACACGGACTCCGTCCGGCACGCTTACCGGCGCTGGGCGCCGGTCTACGACTACACATTCGGTCGAATCGCCGACGCAGGCCGCAGACACGCCGTGCGTATCATCAACAAGCGCAAAGGGCGCGTACTCGAAGTCGGCGTGGGCACCGGCCTGTCGCTGCCGGCATATGGCAAGCACCTAACCGTGACGGGCATCGATCTGTCGCCGGAGATGCTTGATAAGGCGCTTGAGAAGGTCGCCAATAAGAAACTCGATAACGTGGACGGTCTTCACGAGATGGACGCGAGCGCCTTAGGCTTCGCGGACGAAAGCTTCGAGACCGTCGTTGCGATGTACGTGATGACCGTGGTGCCAGACCCGGTCAAAGTCATGCATGAGTTGGAGCGAGTCTGCGCGCCCGGCGGCGAGGTGATTCTGGTCAATCACTTCAGCCAGGAGCGCGGCGTGCGTGGCCTTCTTGAGCGCAAGCTGGCAGGTTTCGCCGATCTTATTGGCTGGCATGCGGTCTTCGAGCCGGAGCGGGTCCTTACATGCGAGGACTTGCGTCTCGTTGAACGGCGTCCGTTATGGCCGCTGGGTCTCTTCACCATGCTGCGCTTCGTCAAGGAGCCGGGCCTCGGCATTGGTCCGCAGGCGGCCAGGACGTTCTTGGCGACCGGCGGCGAAGCGGAGGCGGGCGCTTCCGCGGCCCCCGAGCAGCAGACGGCTTTGGCGCGCAGGATGCTTGACTTGAATTACTGGCGGTCCCTATATCGCCGGCTCCAGAGTCAATTGGCCGAACGATAGTCTCTCCTTTGCCCTACCGCGTAGCGGCTATTTGAGGGCAGGGGTTTTGTGCCCTACCGGCCTTCAGCCTACTTGAGCGCGGGACCAACTTGCGGTCTAAGAAGCCGGTGAACTGGAACGCGAGGCATTGCCCTCGCCGCATTGGGGCGGAGTAGCTCAGCTGGTTAGAGCAGCGGAATCATAATCCGCGTGTCGGGGGTTCAAGTCCCTCCTCCGCTACCAAACATGCTATTGGCCCGACAAGTTGACGTCACCGACTGAAATTTCCTCGGTCTTTGCACTGCCCGCGATTTAAAAGCCTACTCTTGGCGAACTAGCTCAGCGCAGCCCGCCGTGGCGTCCTCTCCTGATTCAACATAGCAGGCGCTAATCCGGTCAGGGTCGAGAATGCGGCCCTGATTGTATCCCTTGCTGTCAGACGACACCCAGGTGAAGGAGACGTTGTCGGGATAGATGACGCCAAAGAAATTGACGGTGCCCTCGGGATAGTCGAAGTGACCCCGAAATCGGCGGTCTCGCTGCTCCGTTATCTCGATCGTTTTCTGCCCCCAAACCCGATAGCCCTTCTTGTCGGAGACTGTCCTGTTCTCGCCAACCCAGGTTCCAACCAGGTCTGGTATTGCCTCTTCCGCGCTGAGTGGGACGGTTGGTGAACCATACGACGCGAGTAAGAAAGCCGATATCGCGCCAAGCCACCTGGTCATTTTGCTTTCCTCTCTCCGGCTCGGGCCGAGAAGCTCTCGACCAACTGTGAGGGGTCAAGACTCGCGCCGCGCTCGATCTCACGCTTACGTAAGTGTAAAGAGCCGACCAAGAATGCCAACCTCCCTCCTGGCACCGCGTGGCGGGAGTGGGTAGTGTCTTGTGATGGGATACAAGGCAACCTACGAGGCCTGGGCAACTGATCCGCGTGCGTTTTGGGCGCAGGCCACGGAAACGTTGGGTTGGATCACGCCGCCCCAAACGGTGCTCGACGATCGCGGTGCGCCGATTTTCGCTTGGTATCCCGATGGCGTGATGAACACGTGCTGGAACGCGATTGACCGCCATGTTGCGGCAGGTCGCGGGGCGCAAGCGGCCATCATCTACGACAGCCCCGTCACAGGGACGAAACGGAGGATCACCTATGCCGAACTCCTGGAGCAGGTGGCACAGTTGGGCGGAGCCCTGCAATCGCGGGGCGTCGAAAAAGGCGATCGCGTCGTCATCTATATGCCGATGGTGCCGGAAGCGCTTATCGCGATGCTTGCCTGCGCGCGGATCGGCGCGGTGCACTCCGTTGTGTTTGGCGGGTTCGCGGCCCATGAACTGGCGGTCCGGATTGACGATGCGAAGCCGAAGGCGATACTCGCCGGGTCCTGTGGGATCGAGCCGACGCGGGTCGTGCCCTATAAGCCCCTTCTGGACGGCGCGATCGAGCAGGCCGAGCACAAGCCCGAATTCTGCGTGATCCTTCAGCGTGAGCAGGCGCGCGCAGACTTGGGCGCGCGCGATGTGGAGTGGTTCGAGTGCCAGCGCGGGGCAAAGCCAGCAGAGTGTGTCCCGGTCTTGGGCAACGACCCCCTATATATTCTCTATACGTCAGGGACGACGGGTCAGCCGAAAGGCGTGCAGCGGCCGAGTGGCGGCCATGCCGTGGCCCTCAGCTGGACGATGAAGAACATCTACGACATCGATCCGGGCGACGTCTTCTGGACGGCCTCCGATGTCGGGTGGGTCGTGGGACATTCCTATATCTGCTACGCGCCGCTGTTGTGTGGCGCGACGACCTTGGTTTTCGAGGGTAAGCCGGTAGGCACACCCGATGCAGGGACCTTCTGGCGAGTGATTTCGGAGTATGGGGTCAAAGCGCTCTTCACGGCGCCGACTGCGTTCCGGGCGATCAAGCGCGCGGACCCAGGTGGCGAGTTCATCCGCAAATACGACCTGAGCTCACTCAAGTACTTGTTCCTTGCAGGAGAGAGAGCGGATTCCGACACGATTAATTGGGCTCGGGAAATGCTTCATGTCCCCGTTATCGATCACTGGTGGCAGACCGAGACCGGTTGGACGATTGCCGGCAATGCCATGGGGCTTGAGCCGTTGCCGGTGAAAACGGGTTCTGCCGGCGTTCCCATGCCGGGATACGACATCCGCATCCTTGGGGAAGACGGTCACGAAGTGCCGCGTGGACAGCTTGGCGCAATAGCTATCAAATTGCCGATGCCGCCGGGGTGTCTCCAGACGTTGTGGCAGGCAGAGGAGCGGTATCGGGACAGCTATCTCAGTAGATTTCCCGGCTACTACGATACGAGCGATGCGGGAATTATCGATGAGGACGGCTACGTCTTTGTCATGGCTCGCACGGACGATGTCATCAACGTAGCCGGGCATAGGTTATCGACCGGGGCGATCGAAGAAGTGTTGGCGGCCCTTCCGGACGTGGCCGAGTGCGCCGTCATCGGTGTTGCCGATGAGTTGAAGGGACAGCTGCCCATGGGTTTTCTTTGCCTCAACAGCGGTGTGTCCCGGCCTCATGAAGACATTGTCGAAGAGGCCATTGCCCAGGTGCGCAACCAAATTGGCCCAGTGGCGGCTTTCAAACTCGCCTGTGTGGTCGAGCGCCTTCCGAAGACTCGCTCAGGCAAAATACTGCGTGGCACCATGGCGAAGATCGCAGATGGCGAGGACTACAAGATGCCCGCTACAATTGACGACCCAGCAATCCTTGAAGAGATCCGCCAGGAGGTCCATGCGCTGGGCTACGGCCAATCGTCATAGCGCCAGACGGCGCCCTGATCGCGATGCAACGGCCGCCAAAATAGGCAGCACTTGGGCAGGCGGGCGGAACGCGCACGGCGTATGGTGCATTGCAATCATGAAATTTGGCGGCCACCCGCTTGAGCCGGGGCGAGTAGTCCGTGTAAAGGACGGCGACGAACGAACCGTCTGCTTACTTCCATGCTAGGTTAACGCGCCGGTTCCGTATACTGTGTTTGCATATCGAGAGACCATTGGAGCGCATGCGGGGATAACTGTGTCTAGCGTCGGCCGTAACCTAATCCTCATTGTTGACGATACGCCGACAAATGTCGCTGTTATCTCGGGGTTGTTGAAGGAAACATACAAGACCAAGGTCGCGACGAACGGCGAAAAAGCCCTAGCGATCGCAAACGGAGCCGACAAGCCGGACCTCATCCTGCTCGACATCATGATGCCTGGCATGGATGGCTTTGAAGTCTGTCGGCGATTGAAGGCCAATCCTGAGACCGCCGAGATCCCGGTAATTTTCCTTACCGCCAAAACCGATGCCGTCGATGAAGAGAAGGGCTTTGAGGTCGGCGGCGTCGACTACATCCACAAGCCATTTTCCGGACCGATTGTCCTCGCCAGAGTTCGAACCCAGCTTGCGTTGCAGGAAGCGCTTTCAGAGGCGCGCGAAGCCCACAATCAAGCAGATGAGCTGCTCCACGCTTTGCTCCCGAGAAAAGCGGCCGAGGAGATTCGCAACTATGGCACGGTGATCCCAAAGCGTTATGACAACGTGGCGGTGTTATTCTGCGACGTAACGAACTTCACAGCTTATTGCGACAAGAATGAGCCCGAGGATGTTGTGTCCAGGCTCGATGCTCTATTCGTAATCTTTGAGCGCATCACGGCACAGCATGGCCTTGAGAAAATCAAGACTATTGGCGACGGCTTCATGTCGGTTGCGGGCCTATTGCAGGAGGTCGACAATCCCGTCGGCTCAGCGGTTCGCTGCGGGTTGGAAATGGCGTCGACGCTAATCGATGCAGATCTGGGATGGGAAGTGCGGGTTGGCGTCAATGCCGGGCCCGTCGTTGCCGGCATCGTGGGGCAGGAGCGCTATCAGTTCGACATCTGGGGAGATACCGTCAACGTTGCTGCTCGCATGCTCGAGCGGTCCGAGCCCAGCACTGTCGCGGTGACCGGTGATGTGTGGGCCATGGTTTCCTCGGATTTCGAGGGCGAGAAACTGGGTGAACTTGAGGTCAAAGGGAAGGGTTTGGTTCCGATCTATAGCCTCAAAGCCGAACAGATAGTTCGAGATAAGGCTAAGGTCGCGTCGTAACTTCCAGCAAAGCCTCTATCGTCTGGCCGACAATGTTCAAAGACCTAAAAACCAGCACAAAGCTCGCCTTGCTCACAGGCTCCTTCGTGGTCGCAATTTTGGTTGCGATCTACAGTCTTGTTGCTGAGAAGCAACGTGCGATCGAATTCTCAAATAAGGAAATCGCCGGGGTCACCTACCTTGAGAAGATAAGAAATCTTTACAGCATCATATTGACAGCGCCGAGCGATCAAAGCGCGGGCGGTGCGAGAACATCTCTTCGAGATGCACAGGCAACGCTCGCCGCGGCGGAACGCGAAGTGGGAGCCTCTGCGACTTCCCGGAAATCAGTCGGAGGCCTCGATCTCGGCACCGCGCCATTCGTAAGGTCGCTCAACGAGTCGCTCCGGTTGCTCTGGTCCGACAGCTCCCGCGAAGAGAGCTATGCGAGCCGCATTCATGAAACACTGGTCCGTGCTCAAGCGCTGACAACACAGGTTGGTAATGAGTCCAACCTCGCGCTCGATCCCGATCTTGATAGCTACTATTTGCAAGACACAGTTGTCAGACAGATTCCAATGTTGCTAGGGCAAATCGGTGAGGCGCAAGCTGTGGCAGATGCCGCCGAAAATCGTCCGAACCTTGAGGAATCTGCGCAGCTTCTGACGCTGGCCGGCATGGCCAAATCGACGAGCGACCAGATCGCCAAGGACCTTGAGTCCGTCTATGAGGCGAGCGAAGGCAAGTCGCTCCCGGCAGACCTCAAGCGAAATATGAGCAGGATGCTCAACGGCGCCTCCACTTATGTCGGTCATTTGACGCGGGGCGTGAAAGATCCTGCCCTCTGGGACGCGGAGATCGACGATGAAAGGTACCGAGAGGTCGTCTACAGCGCATTAGGAGCTTGGACGAGCGGCCAAACAGCGCTGAGAGACGTCCTTCAGGCGCGGGTCGACAATTTATTCGAACGACTTATCGCTAGTCTGCTGATCACAGGCGGCCTCGCTCTTTTGAGCATTTTGCTGGCCTTTTTGACCTATCGCCATATCGTCGGACCACTGACTAAACTCCAATTGATCGCTGAGAAAGTCGGCAAGACGTCGGATTATGGTCAGCGCATAAACTATGAAGGCAAGGACGAGATCGGGCAGCTTGCGTCATCGTTCAATCAAATGCTGGGTGAGCTAGCCGATAGCAAGAAAGCAGAGGTGGCTGAAGCCGCAGAAAAAACGGCGCGGACCCGAATCTCTACTTTGCTTAAGCACTCTCCCGCCGTCATTTATAGCTTTAAGGCACGCGGTGATTACGCCCCCACATTCGTTTCCGAGAACCTAGGCTCGATGCTCGGATACGATGTTGATGAGTACATGAAAGACGCATCCTTTTGGCGTCAGCACGTTCATCCGGATGACTACGATCGGGTAGAGGCTCAGCAAAGTAAGTTGTTTGAGACAGGACAGAACATTTCTGAGTACCGCTTTCTCAAGAAGGACGGCTCGTATTGCTGGGTGAGCGACGAACAGCATTTGATACGGGATCCGGACAATGACGACGAGCCACATGAAGTTGTCGGTTCGTGGAATAACATTGACGTACGAAAGAAGGCTGAGCGAGCGCTAGAGGAGGCGAAGGTTGAATTGCAGAAGGCCGCTGAAGCGGCTCAGGAGGCAAGTGAAGCCAAGAGTTCGTTCCTCGCGAATATGAGCCACGAAATCCGTACACCGATGAATGCCGTCATCGGTCTATCACACCTTGCATTGAAGACCGACCTGCAGCCTAGACAACGTGACTACGTCACCAAAATTAAGAACTCGGGTGAACACCTGCTCGGCATCTTGAACGACATTCTGGACTTCTCGAAGGTCGAGGCGGGCAAGTTAGAGGTTGAGAATATCGACTTCGATCTGGATAAGGTGCTCGAGAATGTAGGAAATCTGATTTCAGAGAAGGCGTCGGCGAAGGGACTAGAACTCATCTTTGATATTGATCCGGCAGTCTGTCGACACCTTAAAGGCGATCCGCTTCGGCTGGGGCAGATACTGATTAACTTCTGCAACAACGCCGTAAAGTTCACTGAGCGAGGTGAGGTGGTGGTTCGCGCGGAGATGTTGGAGGACGATGCCAAAAGTCAGCGCATTGCCTTCTCGGTCAGAGATACCGGTATCGGTCTGACAAGGCAGCAGATCGGAAAATTGTTTCAGGCCTTCGAGCAGGCAGACACGTCGCATACGCGCAAGTTCGGCGGCACCGGGCTGGGTCTGGCAATCTCAAAACGGTTGGCTGAGCTGATGGGTGGGGATGTCGGTGTCACTAGTGAACCCGGGAAGGGGAGCACATTCCGATTTACGGCGCGTCTTGAGAAAGCGTCAGCAGTGCCAAGGCGGCGCGTGTTGCAGTCTGATCTGCGAGGACGCCGAGCCTTGGTGATCGATGATAATTCGCATGCGAGAAATGTTCTGGCCGGCATGCTCGGGCATATGGGTTTTGGCGTCGACGAAGCTCCGTCAGGCGAGGAAGCCATCGAGATGGTCAAGCAGCTCGCCAACGGTGGGAGCTTCTACGACATCGCTTTTGTCGACTGGCAAATGCCTGGGCTCGATGGCGTTGAGACCGGTAAGCGTATTCTTGCTGCGGCCGGTGTCGAGAAGGTGCCGCACTTGGTCATGGTCACTGCGTACGGTCGCGAGGATGTGCTGAGACAAGCGGAAAAGAGCGGATTCGAGAACGTTTTGATCAAGCCGGTGACGTCTTCGATCCTGTTCGATACCACGGCTGATGCACTTGGCGCAGATGTCGAGACGGACGAAGCAGAGGACGCCGTCAGGTTCTTTGACTCCAGCTCAATTCGCGGTTCACGCATATTGCTGGTCGAAGACAACGAGATTAATCAGGAAGTGGCGATGGGCCAGCTTGAAGATGCTGAGCTCTTTGTGGACTTGGCGGAGAACGGCGCCGAGGCCATCCGAATGGTTCGCGAGAACGAGTATGACGCCGTCTTGATGGACATGCAGATGCCCGTAATGGACGGCATCGAGGCAACCAAAGTTATTCGGTCCGAACCGCAGTTCCAGACCTTGCCGATTATTGCGATGACAGCTGCCGCGATGGCGGCTGACCGCGATCGATGTCTTGAGGCAGGGATGAACGACCATGTCACCAAGCCAATCGATCCCGACCACCTTCTCGGTGCGCTGGTGCGCTGGATCAGACACTCGAGCACGGGCGAAGGAGCCCCAAGGGTGCAAGCCCGCGAGCGTGAGAAACCTGCGGTACCGCCTAAAGATGAGCGTCCCTTGGACATTGCCGAGATCGATGTCGCCTCTGCCTTGAAGCGTACAGGTGGCAACCGGGGTCGGTACGAGTCCCTTTTGCAGCGCTTCGCCCAGAAGCAAGCCAAGGTGGTTGACGAGATACGCGAGTCCCTCTCTTCGTCGGATGTGGCGACGGCGGAGCGCACGGCCCACTCACTTAAAGGTGCCGCTGGTACGCTTGGCGCGATGGACGTTTCGGAAAAAGCTGCGGCAGCAGAGATTGCTATTCGTGAAAGCCAAGGTGTCGACGAAGCGCTGACGGCACTCGCGGTCAGTGTTGCCAAGGCGGTCGATGCCATTCAGGCGGCGTTACCCAAAGAAGGCGCATCCAGCAACGGAAAGGTCAGTCTCGACCCATCGATGGCTCTCAAGCCGCTCGACGAACTTCGGCGTCTACTGGAGAACGACGATGGAGAGGCGGCAGATTTCATGATCGAGGCGAGGCCGGCTCTCGCCGGGGCCCTCACGGATACGGAGATCGAGAACCTTGGTGAACTTGTTGGAGAGTTCGACTTTGAGCGGGCCCTTGGATGTCTCACCGACATTGTTGCACGTCTTGAAAAGGATTGCGCGGCGAGCGACGTCAAGTCCTGACATGCCCGCGCTCATGGTTCCGACGATTAACGTCAGCGAGTAGCGCCGATCACTCGTTTCCTGGAGGTCTTGCGCAAAACCATCCACAGGTGCTTCGCCCCGGCCGGCCAACGCGATGCAATCTCGTCTCGGTGCTGATAATCTGACTGACGCTGAGCAACGACTCGGCAATACGTCAGGGGAGGCGAATCATGGACATAGTTGGCTTGCTGATTACCTTGCTGATCGGTGCTGTCGCTGGCTGGCTGGCTGGCGTTATCGTTGAAGGCTCGGGCTTCGGCTTTTTTTGGAACATCCTCATCGGTATAGCGGGCGCCTTTATCGCGGGCTGGTTATTCCCACGTCTAGGCCTTCGTTTAACGATCGCCGGTGGCGTTATCGGTGCGATTGTCACGGCCGCGCTCGGTGCGATCGTTCTGTTGGTCGTGGTCAACCTGATTCAGCGGCTTATCGGCTGATCCGTTACCTGTGGGCCGGGCGGTAGCAAAACCGTAAGCCTTGTACGCTCGCTTGCCGCCAGCCTGCCGGTCTCAGAGGCGTGCAGAGTTTGAGGGTCGTGAATTGGTGTCAGCGATAGGCGCCGATTGACGCGGGATCTATGCCTATGGGCGTTGTCGAGGTAGCGTTCGCAAGGTCGAACGAAAGGAAGAATCGATGCGTCCCAAACGTCTTATGACTGCCTCGCTTGTTTTTACGATCCTTGTTGTCAGTGCGGTGACGTTGGCCGTTGCAGAGCCCCAGATTATTGGCGAGCGAGACGGTAACGACATTGTCACGGTCCGTGGTGTCGACCAAACCGGGTCGAAGCAAGAGCTCCCGATCTTCCCTGGAATCTCGGACAAGACAGCAGGCGCGACGGGTCTGTCCTTGTTGAAGGTCGTGATACCGCCGGGCGCGACCGCCAAAGCCCACGTTCACAAAGGCTATGAGTCCGCTGTTTATCTGATCCAGGGGCGTGTTGAGACGCGCTTCGGCGATGGTCTCAAAAAGACTGTGGTCAATGAAGCGGGAGACTTTATCTTCATCCCGGCAGATGTTCCCCATCAGCCGCGCAACTTAAGCGACACAGAACCTGCCATCGCGATTGTTGCGCGTAACGCTCCAGACGAACAAGAGCACGTCATCGAGTACCCGACGCATGGGGCTTCTGAGGATTAGATGCTTTTGCCGGTTAGAAAGCTGTTGGCCGCATCGAATCTCAATGCGACCTGGCGTCTCGTCCGCGCGTCCAGGCCAAGATTTCAAGGCTCTTGCAAAGCGAGATAACGAGCTCATCGGCCGGGAGCGATATAGCTGCGGCTAAACCAACTCGCCGTCGCAGCTCTCTGTCGAGTGTTTCTACCAAGTCGAGCGGATCAACCGCGTTGGCCACCTCCTCCAGCCATTGATGAAGCGGGGATCCCGTCAACGACTGCAGATCGTTTGCTACAGGCAGGCCTTCCAAGGTGGACAAAAGGGTACCCCACGCATCGATCGGCTTGAGTTCCTCTTCGAAGCCGCCGAAGGAGTTGAGAAACCTTTGTACATCCAGATGTTTCGCCATTCGTGTCCTCCTCGCCGTGAGGAACCCCGACGCTGAAAGCGCCGGGGCCTAGTCCACCGCGGTGGAGAGTAGAAGGAGGAGGCGGCACCGCGATGCACGTCTAAGCTACGGGCACGCACCAGCCGAAGATCAGCAGCTTACGAAGATGTAATCCGTTCGCTTGACAGCGCTGAGGCGGAACGACATATCAGTGATATATTATAACATACTAGTCGGGAATTTTTCATGGACCAAGAGGCCCGCGGACGGGCGTCCGCTAAGAAGGCAGAGTTGCGCGTCGTCACGACAGACCCAGTTGTGCACGGTCACGGCTTCCACAGGACTGCCGAGCCACAAATGCAGGAACCGGAGGTTGTCGTTGTGACGACAACTCCAGCAGAACCGGGATCTCCGCACCGGGTTGTCAAAGGCGACCGGCTCGACATTCTTGACCAGATTTGGTCCCCAGGCTGCGCTGCTTCGATATGGAAGCGTAAAGCACGCTGGCCGCTTCTAGATCGGTTGGAGGAACTCAGTCCCGAACAATTGCCAGAGCTGCGTATGGCCACGGATCCCGATCACGCGCTCAGCGCATTGGGCACCGAGGTTCAGCGACTGGGGCTGGGAGATAGCAGCTTTGGACCAGACCTGCTTGAGGACGCAAGCAAGCTCGTGCGTTCCTTCTGCAGTGTCATGAAGACGAACACCGTTCGCCTGCGCTTCGATGTCATTCGGAGCGAGGCGTGCCGAAAATTCCACCTCGATAATGTCGCCGCACGCTTGCTTTGCACATATCGAGGACGTGGGACGCAATATGGCCAGTTTAGAACCGAGGGTAACCCCGATCCCATCCACGAGCTCGCGACCGGGGATGTCGGACTATTTCGCGGGCAGCTTTGGCCAACCGGCGAGGGGTCCGGCATCGTGCATCGTTCGCCACCAATATCGCAGGGCGGAGAGACGCGGTTGCTGTTCGTAATTGATGACGGAGGCCCGGAGGCGGGCTGCTAGCAAAGTGCGGCCGATGCGCTAGGCCTCCAAGCCTGCCCGACCAACAGCAAACGCTGACTCGACGAAGCTCAAAAGGGCATCCGGTAAATCGACCAGTGTAAGGATCTGTTCGGCTGTCGCCACGGCTCCCACGTAGCCGTCCGTGTGCCAATGGCCCGGATGCGGCGGATCTGGAAGATCTGCTGGATCCAGGTGTGGCCAAGGGTTCACGTAGAAGTAGGGCTGCCCGTAGCTCTCGTCGCCGGGCGACATACCAATCCCAATACCACGCGCCGCCTCGGCGCTGCCGGCCTCAAGCTGGACATAGGTCGCAATGTCGAAATGGTGAGGCCAACATCGAACGGGACTAGGGCCTGGCTCGAGATCCGCATAATTCTTCGCGAAGTCGGACAGAACTGTGTTTGCGAGATCGAACCAAGCCGCAAGAGCTGTCAGTTGCACGGAGGCGGTCTGCGCCGAGAACAAATCCAACTTGGCGACCGCTTCGGGCAGCTCGTATGGCAAGGTGACCTTTGATGCCGGATTCAGTCCGGACTGGCCCAGTTGCCGGTCCAGCCACTGGAGAGCGCCTTCTGTTGTTTGTGCTTCCATATCGAGTTTCACACGCGTTGTGCCGTCCTGGACCACATCGAGACGAAGCGGGCTGAGCGACAGACCAATCAGCATTGCTCCATCATCATGAGGCATCGGCTGCGACAAGAAACGCTTTGAGGTTGCGTCCCACCTGAGGCTGGAGTGGCTATCGTCGGTTTCGGGCTCCAGGTTCGAGCGCGCGGCCAAGGTTAGGAGCTGAATGGCCTTGTGTGTCATGCACCGCGCTCCGACAAGAGACAACGGCGCGCACGCGTGAAGATCTTTATCCAAGTCCATTGAAGGTCACTCCTCAGAGGACTGAACTAAGAACTAACCCTTATACCAGCTCCGCGTCGGTCATCACCTCTACGAGGGCAGGCTTGTCTGCATTCAACGCTGTAGCAATCGCCTCTTTCAAATCAGCAGTCTCGGTGACCTTGGCGCCGTGTCCGCCGCACAATCGCGCATAGGCCGCGAAGGACGGATTGTGCAAATTGGTCTCCCAGACGGGCCATTCACCGGCGCGTTGCTCCTTCGAGATTTTGCCGAGCTCAGCGTTGTTGAGCAGGATATGCGTGATGTTCATCCCGTACTTTACGAGTGTCGCGAATTCCATTGGGTACTGACCGAAACCGCCGTCGCCGGAGATCGAGACAACTTTACGCCCTGCGAATTCAGCGACGTCTTGGGTCGCAGCCCAGGCGCCCATTGCTGCCGGCAGCGCAAACCCAATCGATCCGAGATAACCAGACATGAGAACGCGTTGCCCGGTTGTTTCGAAATAGCGTCCGAATGAGTAGGTGTTGTTGCCAACATCGACCGCAATGATCGCGTCAGCAGGACACAACTCTGAGAGGACATCGAACAACGCGACGGAGGAGACGCCCTGTCCACGCTCTTCGCGAAGACGCGTCCGTTTCTCTTCGCGCCACATCGCCCAACGCTCTGTGAGCTCTCTGACCTGGCGGTCGTCGCTCCGCGGGTCCAATCTTTCGCATATGGCACGGCAAAAGGCGCCGATTTCCCCCCATATCGGGAGTTTCACCGGGTGAAACTTGCCGAGCTGCATGCGCTCGAAATCGACCTGAATGATTGGCTTGGAACGATCGATTCCAGTGTGATTTGCAAAGGATGAGCCGAGCGACAGGATCAGGTCCGACTCATTCATGAACCAGCTGGCGATCGGTGTCCCAGATCGTCCGAGTACGCCGGCCGCGTTAGGATGATCGTCCGCAATGAGGCCCTTTCCCTTGAACGTCGTCATGACCGGTGCGCCCAGCCGCTCGGCAAGTTCGATAACGGCGTTCCGTGCGCTGACAGCACCATGCCCCATCACGATAATGGGACGCTTGGCATTCTGGATCAGGTCGCTGGCGGCCTCCAAAGCGTCTTCGGATGGAACCACAACATCTTCACCGATTCTGCCCTGTGGGCTCCCAGCCTTGGCGTCGCTCGGTATTGTCTGGACATCGTCGGGGAAGATCAGGTGCGCGACATCGCGCTCTACAATCGCGGACTTGCAGGCGAGCGTCATCAGTTCCGCGTGGTTCGATGTTGTCAAAACCGGTTGCGAGAATTTTGAAACGGCCTCGAATGCAGACTTGAGGTCGATGTCCTGGAAGGCGCCTGGGCCGAATACTTGTGTTTGCACCTGACCCGTCAACGCCAGTACCGGTGCGCGATCTACTTTGGCATCCCACATGCCCGTCAAGAGGTTGGTTGCACCGGGCCCTGCAATTGTCAGACACGCTGCGGGCATCCCCGTGAGTTTGCCATAGGCAGAAGCTGCGAACGCAGCCGCCCCTTCATGACGTACTCCGAAATACCTTAGCTCTCCATCCGATACGCGCCGTCTTATGGCATCTGCCAGTCCGAGATTTGAGTGGCCGACCATGCCAAACACGCTTTTGACGCCCCAATTGACCATGGTCTCGGCCATGACGTCCGTGGTCGTGCGCTGGTGCTCCGGCTCGGGCTTGAGCCCGACAAAGACCTCGCTATCCAGGATTTTCAAGGGGTAGAGCTGCTGCCCCGTATCTTTATGTCCCCCAGGGGGAGCGCCAGTGAGTGGATGGAAGTCCCAGCCGTGCCACGGGCAGCGGATCCAGCACTGTCCGTCCACCCCTGTCTCGATAGATCCTTCGCCAAGTGGGCCGCCTTGATGAGGGCACTTGTTGTCCATGGCGGCCCATTGGCCATCGAAGTGAGAGAGGCAAATCGACATGTTCCGTGGCGTGACGGTTTTGACACGCCCCTCCGGGAGGTCGTCCACATGGCCAACCTTTACCCATTCCAAGTCCGCTTCGCTCATAGCTTGATGCCCAGCCTTATGTCTTATTCGGCCTCACTGTATCGCAATGCGCCCATGCGCGGGCGCATCGTTTCACGTGCGCCGACGTCAACATACCGCAGCCTCATCGGCTGGCACGACGATTCCATTACACATCGTCGTGACGGGATGAAGATCTACGATTTCCTAAGCTGCGAGCGCTTCGCGTTCATGAGGCGTATCGAAGTCGAGCTTCGGACCGACGGCTACGACGCCGGTGGGATTGATCGTGCCATGGCTCTCATAATAGTGCCGCCGATTGTGCTCGAAGTTCAGCGTGCTGGCTACGCCAGGTTGCTGATAGAGATCGCGCACATAGGCCGAGAGCGCGGGATAGTCCGCGAGGCGCTTCAAGTTGCATTTGAAGTGCCCGTGATAAATGGCATCAAAGCGCATCAAAGTCGTGAACAAGCGCCAGTCGGCCTCGGTGATCCGTTCGCCCGTCAAATAGCGCTGCTTCTGCAGGCGCTCTTCGAGCCAATCCAAAGTCTCGAACAGCGGGTACAGCGCCTCTTCGTAAGCTTCTTGGGATGTGGCAAAGCCGGCTTTGTACACCCCGTTGTTCACACAGTCGTAGATGCGGTCGTTGAGCGCATCGATCTCCTCTCGGAGGTCCTCCGGGTAGTAGTCGCCGGGCTTCGCGCCGACGCCGTCGAAGGCGCTGTTGAACATGCGGATGATCTCCGAAGATTCGTTTGAGACGATCGTGTTCGTCTTCTTGTCCCATAGTACGGGCACGGTGACGCGCCCCGAATACTCAGAATCGGCCTTCAGGTAGATCTCGTAGAAATATTTCGAGTCGAATAGGCGGTCGCCAACGACGCCAGCATCGTCTGGCTCGAAGGTCCAGCCCTTGTCGCCCATGTACCAATGGACGAACGAGACGTCGATCATATCCTCGAGACCCTTGATCGAGCGAAATAGCAGCGTTCGATGTGCCCAAGGACAGGCATAAGAGACAAAGAGGTGGTAACGGCCTGGTTCGGCCTTGAAGCCGCCGCGTCCTGTTGGACCTGGTGAGCCATCGGCCGTCACCCAGTTCCGAAACTGCGCCTTGGATCGGACGAAGCGTCCGCCGTGCTCCTTCGTATTGTACCAAACGTCTTGCCAGACGCCGTCAACTAGTAAACCCATAGCAAGTCAACCTCTCGTGGGATCGCCGCCAACCAAACAGGTGGCGTGAAAACTGTAGCGTGCGTTACAGAAATCAATGTGGTGCGAGTCGTTTGAAGTTCAAGGGTAGGTCCGCCCCCTTGGCTCATCCGCCGAATGAGTAGTTCGCCGAGGGTCGCTCAGAACACGCCGAACATGCCGAAAACGCTGACGCGCTGGCAGAAAGGCCGGTGCCTGATGCGCCTCAGCGCGGGGCGAGCGAGGCGATCATCTCGTTCAAGACTTCAGCCATATTCATGGCGGCTGCGAAATTAAACTCGTTGATCGCGACAAAGGCTGCAACGCCCCTGTTTGGAGCAAAGGCGATGTAGGAAAACGTCCCTTGGAGACCCCCAGCCTTCTGAAGGATTAGTGGGCGATCTCCGTCAGGCATCATCACAACCCAGCCGAGCGCCATCGCGTCCATGCGGCCGGATTCGTCCATGCCAGACACAGGGTTTAGATTGTCGCGCACAAGATAGGCCGCGTGGTCCAGCATCCTGACCTCAGCATCCTTTTCATCAAAGCGGTCCAGGTGCCATTGCATCCAGCGCAGCAAGTCTTTGGGCGTCGAATACAGGCCGCCAGAACCTACGATGACGTCTCCCGTGGGCACGTTGCGAAGCGCCTTTCCGTCGAAACCATGGCCCTCCATCAGCCGGTCCCGTTGGTCATCGGACAATTCGAACACGGTGTCGCGTAGGCCGAGCGGTCCTGTGATGCGTTTCTTGAGCAGTTGCGGGTAGGGGGTCTTCCCAGCTGCGGCAAGGCCGATGGCCAAAAGATCGAAAGCAAAATTCGAGTAAAGAATGCCCGTGCCAGGCGGAAAGAGAAGCTCGTTTGCGCCGAGCCAATTCGAGAAGGCATCCCTTGTGATCGGGCTGAAGGGATCGCCCTCAGGGCCCGGCTCATGCGGAACTTCGCGGGGTAAACCGGCAGAATGCGTCACGATGTCGATGAGTCTAATCCGTGAGGTGTTGGGATCCTTACCTTTGCCGAACTCGGGGGCGAGCGACTCCAGCGTTTGCGTGAGAGACACTTTTCCATCGGCTGCGAGGTCAGCAAGCACCTGGCCTGTGAAGGCTTTGGTGATCGACCCAATCCGCAGCACGGTGTCACCGTCAGGTTTCTCCCCGCCGTCGACGCGCTCGCCGAAGCCGTATATGGCGGTTTCGCCGTTCCGAACCGCGCCAATCACAAGCCCCGGCACCTTGCTTTGTATGAACAAGACCGTGCCGGTGAATTCGACCGTCTCTTCGAGTAGAGGATCCGCAAGCGCCGACGGGGAAGAAGCGACTGTCGCAAGGGTGTAGCCAAGGAAACCAAAAAGGGCAGTCCGAAAACGGAAGGAGGCGGTTCCTGCGTGGGTGGACATATCGTTGGGGCCTTCGGTGCTGTTACTATTGGACTTCGGTTCTTTAGAGGTGCTTATAGCCGCTTCTGCGCGCCATCACATAGGACGGAGACAGATCGAGTGCGCCATTCGGCATTGTCTTTATTCTTGATTTTCCTGTTGCCACTCGTTGCCGCGGACGCCGCCGCGACAAGCGATGTGCAGCTGCTTAGAAAGCTGTTGATCGAGCGGTTGGCACTCATGGAGCAGGTCGCTGCCTACAAATGGAACAACGATCTTCCCATCGACGATCCGGTTCGTGAAGCGAATGTCCTGAACGTTGCGGTAGCACGAGCACGTGCGGCCGGACTGAAGCCTGAGGCAGCGCGGCGCTTTATCCTTGCCCAGATGGATGCTGCCAAGATGATACAATGGTACTATTTCGCAAGTTGGGAGGAGCAGTCGGTCGGGTCCATTGACGACGTGCCCGACCTCGTCGGGGAACTGCGGCCTAAGATTGGCGCGCTTTCGGTCGAGCTCGTTTCCGTTGTAGCAATGAGCCAAGCACAATTGCACACTTGCCCGGCCATCGCCGTTTTGAGGCCCATTCCGCCGGAGTTCTCTGGCGTCCCCAAAGTTTGGGCTGAGGCCGTCAGCGGTATCGTCGGGAATCGTCCGGACTGTTCGTAGGAACGTGCCTTTGCGGACAAGCAGGTGAGCCGATTGGCTCTGGAAATGTTCACAGTTTCCTAACCAGAACGCTGGGTTCTCGGGAACCGTGCCTTGGTTTCGCGAAGATTCGTACCTAAGTGGTTTCTTGTGCCGATTTGAGAACCCAAACTGATGCGACAATGAAAACAATCGCTCCCATAATCTTTGCCGGGCTTATCGCCTTTTCTATGGCGGGATGTGCCGTCGAAGTGCCACTGTCAGCGTTCCGCTTGGGAACGCCGGGCACGGAACAGGCGCCCACGCAGACGCCCCAGCCCGAACGCTCCAACCCGAACAGCCAATAGCAACCAACCCGCTATGCAGTTGAAGGAACGGCCAACGCGCCGCGCGCTCTAGCCGTCGCTAACTGCAATGAAATGGAACTGCGTGAGACAGCAAAGCGATCGTGCTAGGCGAAGTCGGACAGCTTCCCGAAATGATCGGCGAGCATGTAGTAGACCGTAACCCGGTTCTTGTTCCGAACGTCCTTCATCTTATCGCCGATGCTGGCGATCGCACCATCGAGCTCGTCGTCGGACATGCTGAGGCCGAGCTTCTTCTTGAGGAACTTCTCACGCACGCGTTCAAGCTCGGACTTGTCAGTGAAAGATACGAGCGACGCATCCCGACTCTGCAATGCTATGCCACAGTGGCGGATGATGCCATCGATTGCGGTGTCATCCGCATCCGGCACATATTTCTTGACGTCTACGCTCCAATCAGTGTCGGTCATCAATTCCTCCCATCAGCTTTTGGCGACCTTCAAATGTCACATGACGGCTCCCTACGTCTGTAGGGGCAGCTTATGACAAGACGATTGCAGAGCGACGTTAGAGTATGCTGGCTTTTGCGCTGGTTTAACGGTCGATTTTGGTGATCTTCGAGCCTTCGAGCGTCAAATTGTACATGAGGCCCTTGGGATCCAATACGAAGCCGATCACCGGCTGTGTGATCTTGTCCGTGTCGATGGATCCGCCGGCTCCGAGCGTGATGATCGCCACGGACGCGTCCACGCCGATCTTGAAGCCCTGAAGGCTATAGAACTGATCGAGCGCATCGCGGGTCATGAACATGATGATGACTGATCGCTCTTGGACACCGAGCTGAAATCCGAATGAAGCGCCGACGATATTGTAGTAACCGGCTGGCTTCTTATCGACGATTAGCATGCCTTCGCCATACTCCCCGCCAATGCCAAAACCTGCTTTGACGATCGATGGAAAAACCAGGATTCCCACGGCTTTGTTGGCAAGCGCCCTGGCGCCGCCGATCTGATCGACGAAGCTGTGCAGCGTTTCGTTTACGTCGTCTTCGATTTGTTCCGCAGTTGCGGCCTCGGCGAGCGACGGCGTAGAGACCAACGCGGTACATGCGAGAAAGGCGGCAAGCAGGCTTGTTGTCAGAGATTTCATCACGCAGCTCCTTTGGGTTCCCCGGGTCGCGCTATAGGGCTGTATTGTGGCAGCGCTTCGCCCCGTATGGGGCAAGAATGGGCGGGATAGGTGGAACCCGATCCTTTGCCTAGTAAGCACGCGCAGCGACCCGGGCTGTAACGTCGCCTCCGCTAAGCCACGTCGCTTTTCGAAGCGCCCACGATACGGTGCGGGTGCGTAAAGACTTCGAACCCGTCTTTGCGAGCGATGGCGGCCAGAGTCATCCCGCATGTCTCGGCCATACGGACGGCAAGTGCAGTAGGCGCCGACACTGCGACAATCACGGGCGCGCCGATCATTGCCGACTTCTGAACCATCTCAACGGATACACGGCTGGTTAGCACGACGACCCCTTGCGCCGCGTCGCCACCATTGCGCACACTGGCACCGGCGAGTTTGTCGAGGGCATTGTGCCGCCCCACATCTTCGCGCACCGCAATCAGGCCTCGTGTCGGCTCCCAAAAGCCGGCCGCATGCACCGCGCGCGTTTCACGGTTGAGCTCTTGATGAGCGGCGAGCGAAGAGACCGCAGTCATAATTTCTTCCGGCGTCAGAATCCGGCCCTCGCCAACAGCCGGGGGTGGTCGCATCGCTTCGTTTAGGCTCTCAACGCCGCAAAGGCCACAGCCGGTTGGACCCGCAATTTTGCGGCGGCGGCCGAGAAATTCTGCGGCGTCCTTTGCTTTGAGCCAAACGCGGAGCTCGATGCCCGTCTCTTCGAAAACAGTCTCCACAGTGTCAATGGCGTCAGCGGACGACACGACTCCTTCTGTCAGGGCGAAGCCGACAGCGAAGTCTTCGAGATCTTGTGGCGTCGCCATCATCACCGCGTAGGAAGCGGTATTGAACGTGAAGGCGATCGCGGTTTCTTCCGGAATTGTTCGTTGGCTGCCGGTCATCCCAGCCGAGGCGGATTCCGACCGCCAAACCGAACGTGGGACGCGGACGCTAGGGGACGGCATACTTTGCTCCGGGGCTCTGACCTGGGAGCGCGAGGGGCTCCCTCGAGAATCACTTTAATACATAGTGGACCATAACAGCCTTCGCCACGTCACGACGGTGTGCGAAAAACGGCTGATTTCTGGGATATTCCATCCCTGCGCGGCTCCGACGACGCAGAATTGCTATTGTCATGCGCGCATCTGGCGGGCCTTTGCCCGCCGCAACGAGCTGATGTCAGGGAGGACAAGGAAATGGCTAGTACGACCGCCTTAAGGAGTCAGTCGGATATTTGGTGGGTATTTTTGCTCGAAGGGATCGCATCGATCATCTTTGGGTTTTTGCTGATAACCCGGCCCGCAGAAACGCTGGTAGCGCTGGTAATTTTTCTCGGTTTGTACTGGCTGTTCGTCGGTGTGCTTGAGCTTGTGCGGGTGTTCGTGGACGACACAGTGCCTTGGTACTGGTCGCTGATCATCGGTGTTTTGGGCATTCTGGCCGGCATTATCGTGCTCAGGCACCCAATCTTCTCCGCCATTGTGCTGCCCACGGCGATTGTTGTGTGGCTCGGCGTCCTCGGCGTCGTGATGGGCATTATTGCGATAATTGGGGCATTCACCGGCGGCGGCATCGGCTCGTTCATATTCGGATTGATCAACCTGATCATCGGCGTAATTCTCCTGGGAGCACCCATCCCGGCGGCCGTCGCTGTCCCGCTTGTATTTGGAGCGCTCTTGCTGATCCAAGGCGTGATCCTGATCGTATATGGGTTCAAGGTCCGCGAGTAGGAGTGCTAGCGGCTACCGATTGGTTCGAGTAGGGAGAGCCGTGCGGGGAGGAGAGTGTGAAGTTGCAGTCGCCGAGTAAATTCCTCCTCGCAGGCCTCTTTCTTGCGATGTCGGCTGGGCCGGTCATAGCCCAAGACCAGAAAACACCGTGCACCGAAGACGCCATGATCGTGTTCGACGCGTCAGGGTCTATGGCCGGAAACCTCGGTCAGGGCATCATGACGGAGAAACCACGCATTTTTGAAGTGCGTCGCGCGCTCGGGCGCGTTCTGCCGAACGTAACCCAATATCGCAAGGTAGGATTGATTACTTACGGTCCTGGTCCGTACAGGCAATGTAATGTTCAGCTCGATCTACGCCCCGTTCCCGATGCTACGGACCCCATCATGACCGCGGTTTCGGGGCTGAATCCTGCAGGCAAAACCCCGCTAACCGAGGCAGTGGAACAAGCGGCTGAGGTGCTTGAGCATCGTAAGAAGCCTGGGGTTGTCGTTCTGCTTACGGATGGCGAAGAAACTTGCGATGGCGATCCCTGTGCCCTGGGAAAGAAACTCCTGGCGACCAGCAGCAATTTGACCGTCCACGTCATTGGCTTCCAAATGAAGAACTTCACTTGGATCGGCGAATCCAGCGTGTTGGACGTTAAGTGCCTCGCACAAGAGACGGGCGGAGTGTATATCTCCGCGGAAAACGAAGAGGACCTCGTGAAGGCCTTCCAGAAGACGCTCGGCTGCCCAATGATGTCGGCGTTAGAGCCCCAAGCTTCCCATCGATAACTCAAAGTTGCTAGGACTACGCCCCTAGTTTGCCGTAGGGTGATTTGCCGGCAAGGTGGGGTGGTATCGATGTCTCAGATTGGTTGGATAGTTCGTTGCGGGCTTGCACTTGCGCTCATCTGCCTATTGTCGACAAAAGGCGTCGCGGCCGAAGAGATGGCGCCGTGCACCGAAGACGCCATGATCGTCTTCGACGCATCGGGATCCATGGCGGGCAGTCTCGCTGAGGGCATCGGCGCGAAGATCCGCCGTATCGACGAGGTTCGCAAAGCGCTTGCCACGGCGCTACCGCGCGTCACGCATTTCCGGAAGATCGGGCTCATCACCTACGGCCCAGGTCCTTACCAGCAATGCAACGTCAATCTCGACTTGCGTCCGACCACGGATGCGGCCAAGCCGATCTTGGATACGGTCGATCGGCTCAACCCGGCGGGGAAAACTCCGATGACGGATGCCGTCGAGCAGGCAGCAGAGGTTCTCGATTACAAGTCCAAGCCTGGAATTGTCGTGGTTTTGACTGACGGCGAGGAGACTTGCGGAGGTGCGCCCTGCAATCTCGGCGACAAGCTCAAATCAGATGGCGCCCAGCTGACAGTCCATGTCATCGGCTTCCGAATGACGGCCTTTTGGACGGCTGCGCAGAGCGCACTCGACGTAAAGTGTCTGGCCAGGGAGACAGGCGGCCTCTACATCGCAACGAACAGCCAGGAAGAATTGGTCCGTGCTTTCGAAAAGACGCTTGGCTGCCCCATAATGTCTTACTTGGATCCGCCGGTCTCTCAGCAGCATGCATCTACAATTAGGAGCGAGCGCCCATAGGCGATACTGTCTTCGTCTGCGTCCTCCAAACGTGATGGCAGGAGCTGAGGCATGAAGAGTGTCCCCGCGTTTCTTCGGTGCGCCGCCCTGGCGCTGCCTATTATTTTGGCCGGCATCGCGCCTGGGCTCCCGGCCGAGACGCGGAAGCCATGCACTGAGGACGCAATGATCGTGTTCGATGCCTCCGGGTCCATGTCGGGGAACCTGGATACATTCAGCACGGTCCCGAACTTGCGTATCGACGAAGTTCGGAGAGCGTTGCGTCGTGTTCTCCCGAGAGCCGCGCAGTTTCGCAGAATTGGTCTGATCACCTATGGCCCTGGGCCATATGACCAATGCAATGTGTCGCTTGATCTGCGGCCGAGAGCCAACGCTGCAAACCCCATCATGGGCGTCGTCAACGACCTCCGTCCCGCGGGTCAAACACCTCTGACAAAAGCGGTCGAGCAAGCCGCGGAGGTCCTGGAGTATCGCAATAAGCCTGGCACGGTTGTCGTTCTGACGGATGGCGAGGAAACGTGTAACGGTGACCCCTGCGCGCTCGGCAGGAGGCTAAGCGCGGAAAACCCAAGCTTGACCGTCCATGTCATCGGTTTTCGTCTTCAGGCCGACTTTTGGCTTGGGGCGCAGAGCTTTATGGACGCTCAGTGTCTCGCCGAAAAAACAGGCGGAACTTATTTGAATGTTCAAGGCGAAGACGATTTGGCGAGGGCATTCGAGCAGACACTCAGCTGCCCAATGATGTCCTTGTGGCGCCCACGACCGGTTCAGTACAGCAAATAGGGTGTCCTTAGGGCTTCGAAGTCCGCCACACCCTTCGTCCAGCTTGCGGCGATCTCGGCCACGGGCACCTGCGCCTCGACTTGTTCGCGCAATTGCGGTGACCCCGCGAGAATGTCGATAGGCATTTTCTCATGCTCGTACTCGTAGGGGCCCTCGCGCCAAGCGAAGCGATCGGGCGCGAGCCCCATGCACTCGCGGATCAGCGCGGCGCCAACGATGACAGGCTCGAATTTTTCACGGGCGGTGACGTGGAGCTGGCAGCCACCGCAGGGCGTCTTGGCATGCTTTTGGAAAGTTGGTTCGAACACAACAGGCCGGAAATAAACGCCCTCGAAGTCGTGCGCGTTCATGCGGGCGGCGAGTGCATCTGCATCGAGATACGGCGCGCCTATCAGTTCGAAGGGCCGGGTGGTCCCGCGTCCCTCTGAGACCATCGTGCCTTCGAATAGGACGGTTCCGGGGTACACGATCGCCGTCTCCAAAGTCGGCATATTGGGCGAGGGCATTATCCACGGCACGTCGGTCTCGTCGAAATAGGTCTCGCGCGCCCAGCCTTCCATGGTCACGGTCTCAAGAGGCGCGCCGATTTCAAACTGCTCGTTGAACAATCTGGCGAGTTCCGCCACGGTCATCCCGTGGCGCATGGGAATAGGAAACTGTCCGACAAAGGACTCGTAACCGGGTTCCAGCATCGGGCCCGCAATCTGCGATCCCCCAATCGGATTGGGACGGTCGCACACGACCACGGGCGTCCCCGTCTTAGCTGCCGCGCGTAGGCAATTCGCCATGGTGTAGATGAAGGTATAGATACGCGAACCCACGTCCTGTAGGTCGATCACGAGCACATCGATCAGATCGAGCATATCCTTCGTCGGCTCGCGGGTTTCGCTATAGAGAGAAAAGATCGGGACACCTCGCTTTGGGTCGGTCGTATGCGGCGTCTCGATCATGTTGTCTTGTAGGTCGGAGTTGAACCCGTGCTGGGGACCAAAGATCGCCGCAAGCTCAAAGGTGTCTGAGTTTGCAAGCATATCGACGATGTGTCGGTAGCAATGATCGACCGAGGCTGGATTGGCCAAAATTCCGACTTTGAGCCCGACAAGCCGATCTGAGGCGAGCAGTCGTTCGGAACCGAGCAACATCGCCTAAAGCCCTCCTGCTGGGATCTGGCC
Source organism: Methyloceanibacter sp. (assembly GCF_058506495.1). Lineage (NCBI taxonomy): Bacteria > Pseudomonadati > Pseudomonadota > Alphaproteobacteria > Hyphomicrobiales > Hyphomicrobiaceae > Methyloceanibacter > Methyloceanibacter sp. The sequence continues at coordinate 98,362 of NZ_JBZMXT010000002.1, forward strand.
CCGCTGCGCATCGAAAATCCGGCTTTCCGGCATTTTTCATCCCCCAAAGTGCTAACAGTCCGGCCAATCCGAGCCGGACCTATCGCTGAGCATCGCCAAGGACTTACCCGGAGTCTCCCGATCTTTCCACGCCCCATTTATCAGGCCTTGGTCAAGTGGCTGTCGTTGGGGCTGGCGACGGGGCGCGTTTTGCGACAAAAAGCGGGGAGAGAGACGCCTTTAGTGAGAAAAGCGGGGCGACATAGGTTCAGGCTGGGCAACCACCGCCCAGCACGATTGTAGCGTTGAGAGGAATTGGGCATGGCGGAAAAGATTCGCACCGCAGTGGTAGGCACGGGGTATTTTGGACGGTTCCACGCAAATCATTACACCAAGAACCCCAATGCAGATCTGGTGGCTGTGGTGGATGCGGACTCCGATCGGGCCAAAGCGATGGCCGAGGAATTCGGTGCCGAAGCCTTGACGGATCATCGGGAGATTTACGGTAAGGTCGATGCGGCAAGTGTCGCGGTGCCGACGCCCTACCATTTCGACGTGGCGCGCGATCTCATCGATGCCGGACTTCATGTCAATGTTGAGAAACCGATTACGGAGACAGTCGAGCAGGCGCAGGTTCTTACAAAGCTGGCGGAGGAGCGTGGCACGATACTGCAGGTGGGCCACATCGAGCGCTACTCCGCTGCCTATCGTGTGATCTCGGAGAAAATCGACCGCCCGCTCTACCTTGAAAGCTACCGCATCGCGCCGTGGAAGGCGCGCGGGGTCGACGTTGACGTCATACTCGACCTGATGATTCACGATATCGATATGATCATCGGCCTGGTTGGCTCGCCGGTCAGCAGCGTGGATGCGGTTGGTACCGGCGTCATGGGACGTAAAGTTGACATCGCCAATGCGCGGATCAATTTCGAATCCGGCTGCGTAGCGAATGTGACGACCAGCCGGATCAGCTACAAGACAGAGCGTCGCTTGCGGGTCTTCTCCCACAGCCAATATCTCAACTGCGATTTGGGCGAACGCAAAATCTTCGGCTATAGCCTACGCGGCGATCCGATGACTGAGGGGCTGGGAGCCATTGCCACCGACACAGTGGATATCCCCCAAGAGGACAGCCTTGGCAATGAGATCGCTTCCTTCCTGGACTGCGTTAGGACTGGGAAGAAACCCTTCGTTGACGGCTATGCCGGTTCCGAGGCACTGCGGGTCGCCGTGATGATCAACGAGAGCATTGATGCACAGCTCAAGAAGGTGCAAGCGTGGCTCGCGCCTGGATCGCCCGTTACGGTCTCGGCTAAGAGCTAGTTGCCAGGCTTATTCTCAGCTGAGCCTTTGGCTATAAGATCAAGCACGACTTTGGCGGCACGCCTGCTGGGTGGTGGATCGACATCGCCAAGAACCTGCAAGACCTCAGCGAAGCCTTCTTGCTGCGCTGCGCGCGCTTCGGGAGATCCGAGAAGGTTCGCGACCTTCTCTGCGACGGCGGGCGCGGTGCATTCCTCTTGCAGGAGTTCCGGAACAACTTCGCGGTCGGCCAGCAAGTTGACGAGTGAGGCGTATTTTACCGCGATCGGCATCCGGCGCACGATAAAGGCGGTGAGGGCGCTGACCCGATACGCCACTGCCATCGGAACGCGAGCAAGACCAAGTTCGAGCGTTACGGTGCCAGATTTCGCCATGGCAACATCGCTTGCCGCGAAGGCATCAAATCGCTCAGCGGGGTTCGTTACGTGCAAGACGGGCAGCGGCCAGTCTCGTGTCTGCGCTCGGACCGTTTCCGCGACATTTGGCGCGACGGGTATCACAATTTGTAGATCGCGATAGCGCTCCGATAAGAGTGCTACAGCCTTGGCGAAGACCGGCAGCATGCGCCGCACCTCGCTGTTGCGACTGCCCGGCACCACGCAAAGCAGCGGCGCCGTATCAGCAATGCTATGGGCGTCGCGGAATGATTTACCGTCTCCCGCCATCGCGGACTCAATCGCGGGGTGTCCCACATAGGTGGTAGGCAGCCCATGCTTGGCAAAGAAGTCGACCTCGAAGGGCAGCAAGGCCATCAGATGGTCGACGCGTTGTCCCAACGTCTTGGCCCGCCCGGCGCGCCAAGCCCAGGCTTGTGGCGCCACGTAGTGCACGATGGGAATGCCAGAGCCGCGCAGCTTTTTGGCAACGCGCAATGTAAAGCTTGGTGCATCAACTGTTACAACGAGGTCTGGCTTCGTCTCACGGATTTTGTCGGCGGTCTGGTTCATCCGCTTCAGGATGCGGGGCAGGTGGGGGACGACTTCGGCAATGCCGATCAGCGCCAATTCGCGCATGGGAAACAGGCTTTCTAGTCCCTGTGCCTCGCATTGGGGCCCGCCGATGCCGGAAATATTGACGCGGTCGTCCGTCATCTCCCGTAGGGCGCCGATCAGACGCCCCGCGAGATTGTCTCCTGAGGGTTCGCCCGCGATGATGAAGACCCGCGGCTCCTGCCGGCTCATTCCAACGCCTCGTTCATGTTGCGCGAAGGTAGGACTTAGGGCACTTGGGGTCGAGTTGTCTCGGAAAAGTTGTGCCCGCCACCGTCCTCTTCAAATAGTTTGCTGCGTCTATTCCGCGCTTGCAACGCGTTCAGGGTCCGCGGCTGTTGAGAATGCTAACTCAAGCAAATGCGAAACTTGGCCCTGAACGTATCGCCAGGTGCCACCAGGCGAAGGCCATCTTCGCTGATAAGCGCGTTTGTAGGCGCAGTCATCGGCTCGAAGGCGATAAAGTTCTGATCATGAGGGCCGTACACTTGCGTGTGCGTATATCCGTCCAGTAGGTCCACAGCGATCTCGTGGCCGCCATATGAAATCGACAGTGTGGCCTCCGGCTCTAGAAGGGCGAAGCCATCGTCGAAACTCTGCGTTCCAAGCGCATCATCAAGGCCCGGATAGGGCTCTGCTTCGCCAGTCGGGATTTGGCGCGCATCCAACTTAAGGTGACGCATCTTCGGAAGGTGAATACGCCAGTTCCTGCGATCTCCCTCTAGGCCGATATAGGGATGAAACCCGAAGCTTACTGGTACGTCGATATCGCCAGTCGCCGTCAGCGACGTCTCGATTTCGAGACTGCCCGGCGCGATTTTGGCTTTTAGTGACAACCGGCAGGGGTACGGAAATACAGCGAGGCCCTGTGGATGAGACCATTCGAAGTCCGCGGCCAGAGCCGATTCCGACGTGTCAACAACATCCCATTTCATATGAGGCCACATCAGCCCATGCATGGGCAACCCGTTTGCGTCGTAACGCAGGACGAGCGACTGAGGTGGCAGTGTAACGCCGCGGCCCGCGACCTCGTATCGAAAGTCTGCGAGGCGGTTGGCAAAAGGAAAAAGGAAGGGAATTCCGACGGTACGATTGCCGGCTGCGGCAACGATGAGGTTGTCGATACGACGTAGTGCCTCGATGCCGTTCTTTTTCAGCGAAACGCCGATCATCCCGTAGCTGGGTAGTAAGATTGCATCGGTGTCTCCTGCAAAGATACGCGTCGCTCTGCTGTCAGCGAGCAAGTTAGGAACAGGGTTCGTCATCACGTACATCTCCGTTTAGGCGCCGCCGAAGCCGACCCTCACGCGGACCGCTTGTGGGACTTGTCACATCGTCAGTGTACCACTCATTACCGGGATACACCGGCCCCCGACCTTCGTTGCTGTGACAACCCCGTTGCGCTTGGCCGCGATGGCTTCCACTAAACTTGGACGCCCCATGTCGACCCCTTGACCGATCCGCGCTTTGAAGACCAAGTCGGGCTTTCTGTTGAGATGCGCCAACAGGCCGATCAAGGCCACATTCGCCGAGCCAGTGGCGGGATCCTCGGGTATGCCGTGAAGTGGCGCGAACATTCGCGCCTGTATAGGCGGGTCGCTTTTGGGCTCTCGGACATAGAGGAAAAGACCGGCAGCCGAGTCACGAGGAAGATGCGCCGAGAAGGCAGATACGTTCGGCGTCGCGGCGCTTAGCGCGGTCCGGTCCTTGAGTTGGGCGAACAGAAACGGATTGCCAGCGCTCGCGATCAATGGGAGGTGGCGCCTCTGCTCGATGGCCTGTGTGGAGAGCCCACAAAGGTCCGCAACAATACCGGGTGCCACACCCGAACCCACCATCAGCGGCTGAGGAGCCGCGACTTGGGCTCCAACAATACTCCCGCCGTTCCGCAGCACATTGACATTCACCAATCCACTCAGCTCCTCGAAGACGAGCGTATCGTTTGCATAGGCGCGTCCCCGGCGCGCTGCCTCGGATGCAAGTACATAAGCGGTACCGACGTTCGGATGGCCGGCAAAAGGTAACTCCGCGCGGGGCGTGAAGATTCGGATGCGGGCGGTGTTGGCGGGGTCTCGCGGGCGAAGCACGAAGGTGGTCTCCGAGAGATTGAACTCGGCAGCCACACTCTGCATTTGCTCCGTTGTCAACGTATCAGCACCCTGAACGACAGCTAGCGGGTTGCCGCCAAACTGACGCTCGGCGAAGACATCGACAGTGTTATACCGAAGCAGCGTCATGTCAGCGCTGCACCATATAGATCCGTGCGGCGGTCTCTGAAGAACCCCCAGTCGGCGCGATAGGCTGAGATTTCGTCGAGATCAAAACGTCCAAAGATCGCGCCCTCGGCATTCTCATCCATACTTGCGACGATCTCCCCCGTGTGATCAGCGGCGAAGGAGTGGCCGTAATAGCGTTGGTGAACACCGTCATTGTTTTCCTCACCTATCCGATTTGCGGCAACGACGGGGATAGCGTTAGCGACCGCGTGTCCCTGCATGACACGTTGCCAACGTGCACGGGTGTCGAGTGAGGAGTCATACGGTTCTGTGCCTATTGCGGTGGGGTAAACAAGAAACTCTGCGCCCTGGAGTGCCATAGCCCGCGCTGCCTCTGGGTACCACTGATCCCAGCAAATGCCGACACCCATCGTGCCGTATTTCGTGCGCCAGGCCTTGAATCCGGTATCGCCGGGACGGAAGTAATACTTCTCATGGTAGCCAGGTCCGTCGGGAATGTGGCTCTTGCGGTAAACACCCAAGAGAGTGCCGTCCGCATCGGCGATGGCGACGCTGTTGTAGAAGTGCGGGCCATGCTTCTCGAAAAAGGAGATCGGTATCACGACCTTCAGTTCCCTCGCGAGGCCGCTAAGAACGCGTACGCAAGGGTGCTCGTCTACGGCATAAGCGGTCTCGAACCATTTGGGGTCCTGGCGCGTGGGGAAGTAGATCCCTTGGAGAAGTTCGGGCACGACCACGACGTGCGCACCCTGGCTGGCCGCCTCACGGATCAAGGCCACGATCCGTTCGATATTGGTGGCCATATCGTGACCTAACGCGGTTTGAACCGCAGCAACCGTTACCTCGCGAGCCATGACCTGTTCCGACTTTTCTGACCTGTTGGGTCTCTCACTTGGCGAAGAGCCGCCCGCGAGCGTAGTCAGGTTCCTCGCGGGTGATGCAATGGAATGCGCCCCCACCGGCGTCGCCGGCTCCCAAGAGACTTGAGGCTGACAGACCAACAACTTTGCGGTCCGGAAATACGGCTTGCAAGCGCTTGAGTGCATCGGCTTGTGACCTTGTGCCAAACACCGGCACGGCCACAATGCCATTTGCAATGACAAAGTTAAGGTGCGAGGCGGGTGCTACCTCTCCATCGGCGTTGAGGAAACGCCCAGGACTTGGGATCGAGACAATATCGATCTCTCGCCCCAATGCGTCTGTCGCACCGGTTAAATTTTCAGCGACCGCCGCGAACACTTCAGCGTTCGGGTCGTCTGGTTCGACCGGTTCTTGGATAACGATCCGGCCGGGCCCCACAAATCTTGCAACGTTGTCGACATGGCCGTCAGTGTGGTCGCTGGCGAGCCCCACATCGATCCAGAGAATCTTGCGCGCACCCAGAGCGGCGCGCAGCAAGTCTTCTGCCTCTGCTTGCGACCAGCCGTTCCGGTTTTTGTTGAGAAGAGTCTGCCGCGTTGCGAGAATCGTGCCGGCTCCATCGTGGTCGATAGCGCCGCCTTCCAATACGAACTTGAACCGGCGCGTGGGAACGCCCGCGAGCGCAGCGAGCCCGTCGCCGACGGCCTCGTCGCCGGGCAGAAGGAATTTACCTCCCCATCCATTGTTGCGGAAACGAAGTCCACAGGGTCCGTTCAGGTCGGTGGCGAAGAGGGGACTGGTGTCACGGAGCCATATGTCACCGTATGCCAAGGGAACGAGCTCAGCGACATCTCCGACGGCGCTCGCTGCCGACTGCCGTGCTTCGGAGCTGCTGACAAGAACGCGAATTCGGTTGTTGGGCGCGAGCGCCCGAACGAGCGCTGCGACGTCGCGGCGCGGGGATTCGAGGTCGCCGTTCCACTCTTTCGACGACGCTGGCCAGGCCGTCCACAGTGCTCGCTGAGGCGCCCATTCGGGGAAAAGGCGCACATGAGCCGGAGGCCTACCCTTCATCGTGTGTCGCAATACTCGCTGGAAAGAAGATCTGAAAAGGAGTTCGCTACACCGTTTTCGTGGGTGCCCACATACCCTGGTGCGGCGGATACTGGGCGCGATGCTGCGGGCAGGAGGATTTGGTGAGCAAGCGGAGAGTTCAGGCGCAGCAGTGGGTTGTCGGCGATGTGTTCGATGCGGCTTTCGTCAGCTCTAGGCTGCGGAGGGCGCATGGGCACGTGTGCACCAAGCGCCGTGATAGTGTTCGCTTCGGCGACCCTTAGGCCGCAGCGACCCAAACGCCAGCGACATAACCAAACGCCACTGCATCCGGGTTCTTCTGAGCTGCCAACACGAGCTGATCCTCAGCGTCCACCTTCATCTCGCGATCGCTGAACTGGTGCGCCTCACTGCTGCGCTTTAAGTCGTCTTTATTGTAGCCGCTAAGCAGAATTACCGGCTTGCCGCGAACGACAATCTTGGGGAGTGCCATACCCGCCTCCAAATGCGCCGTCCTCAAGATGCGCTCCGCTCATTTATGCGTCGGAGACGATTTCATCTCTGCAGACAACATTTTCACTACGGCGACCCCCACGTCAGCCAAGTATCACTATAGTCAAAAAATACGACATTGGTAAGACAGTGTGTCCAAAAAGTACTTTTAATTCTGAGTGTTGCGCGATGCAGCATGGACGCAGTGCAACAATGTCGCAATCGGCAGATCAGCTGGGCGTCTGCGCGGCCAACGCAGCCAAGCCTTGTTGCGTTGCAACAGGAGGGTTCCATTCAAGCGCTCGCAGCGCAGCGGGATCGGCCACAAGCGAGTTGAAGAGCGCGCCGACCTCCATTTCCGGCTTCAAAGCGGACAGGGTCGCTTTCAGAAGGGGTGGCGGTACGTAGAAAAGCCCAGCCCTGCGACCAAGCCCCTGCCGCAGAGCGCCGATGATCTCGGCCACGTTGAGCGGTGCCGGATCAGCCACGATAAAGGGACGATTCAGCGGCGCTGACGTTGTCAGAAGTCGGTCAACGGCCTCGACCAGATTTTCGAGCCCCAAGAGCGAGCGACGGGCTTTCAGGCCAGCCAGCGGCAGAGGGTAGGGGCTGCGCGCCAGTTTAAGAAGTTTCGCGATATTGCCGCCCGCACCAGGGCCGTAGACAAGAGCTAGCCGAAGGGCGGCCCATTCTAGTCCGGTTTCGGCAAGCCCATTCTCCGCCTCAAGCTTCGATCGGCCATACGCATCGGTGGGCTGCGCTTCTTGGCCATCAGTGAGGACGCCCGCCGCCGTAGGGCCGGCCTGGGCACGGATAGAGGACAAGAACAAGAAACGCTTCACGCGTGCGCGCTTCGCAGCGTTGGCAAAACGAACCGTCGCTTCCGTATTGAATAGGCGATAATCGTCCTCTGGAATGCCGGTCGCGGTGCGGGGTATTCCGGCTGAATGGATCACCGCATCGACGTCGGCCAAGGCCTCGGACATATTGTAGGGCTTGGCGATGTCGCCGATAAGGACGCTCGCGCAGGATTCCGGCATCTCGGTGGGTCGTCGCAGCAAAACGCGGACGCGGTAGCCCCGGGCCGTAAGCCCGCTGAGGAGATGCTGGCCAATGAAGCCCGTCGCGCCGGTGAGAGCTACCAGCGGTTTGCGCCCTGGCTGTTGAACCGTTGCGCTGGACATGCTGATCCACAGGTTCCGTGTCGAGGCGCGAGGCCGCCTTCAGATCCTGAAGTTCACATCGATAATCGGGCAGGAGCAAGCCACTGCATGGGCGAGACCTGACGCGCGCTTAGTTTGCTGGTCCACCCAAGGGAATGGTGACGGTTACGTAGCCCGCATCGCCTTCAAGGCGGTTTTCGACATCGAATTCGCGGTAGTACTTAAGGTTGGTCAGGACTGGGACCTGGCCCAGCTGGAAGTTCATATTCACGACCGGACCGATCGCAGACACCCGCCCTGCAAACGACCCTAAGCGCGCGCCTGGGCCGCTGTCGCCCGTGACTTGGTCATAGTAGTAGCCATTGACGCCAACGGCGAACTGCTTCGAGAAATTCTGAACGACGGCGTATTCGAGGTGGAACTCACTGCCGCTCTTGTACTGCGTGGTGGGGTTTTCCCAGTTGTAGGTGATGCCCGCCATGGAGGAGACCTCAAGGCCGATCTTGGGGTCCAGCCAGGTGAAGGCCGCGGCGTTGTCGATTGCCCAGCGATTGAATCCGGCGTTGGCCAGATTGCCCTGTTCCCAGAAACCCGTTGGGGTATTCACGAGCGTGTGCGTCTTGAAGTGCCAATTGCCGTAATGCCAGCCGAGCATGAAGCCCGGCACAAGATCGCCAAAGCGCGTCTCCTGATCTCCAATGCTTCGCGAAATAGTTACGCCGAACGGCGGTGGGAGCGAGAGGCTTGCGCCTGCATCCACATCCTTGTGGATGATCGGGATGAGCATGAGGAACCCGATATTGGCGCCCAGCACCTTGTTGGGGGCGACCCAAAGAGGCGCTGGCACGTTGCCATAGACGCCGCCTTCGACGCCACCATCTAGAATGAGTCCGGCGCTTTCAAACGCAAAGTCGGTGCTACCGGAATAGAAGTAGTTGTAGTCGATTACGTATGTGCCGGGCGGGGGCAGAATGCCTGCGTTTGTTGTCGTGGACCCAAGTAGATAGAACCCAGCGCCACCTTCGACCGCTGTCGCCCTGTCCGGCGATGCGACCAGTAGGCCCATGAGGGCCATGGCAGCGGCTGTTATGCGCATTCTCATCGCCAGCCTCCCTGAATCTCGGTCCATGCTTTTTTTGTATGGACTCACTTGGCTACAGGATAGCCGCAAGGGAGCTTTACCGGTGTGCCTTTGGAGACACAGTACGGGAAATGATTTCCGTCGGTGCCGCGTGGAGAGCCGTCTAATGGGATGCCGAGACCGTAATCCGGCGGATCGGCGGTCACGCCGTATCAGCGGCACAGGCCAAGGGCGCGCATGGGCCGGCAGTCTGCTAGGCTTTACGTCACATGAGAGGAACTCGCGGAGGGCTACGCGTATGTCATTCGGCAGAACGCTAATCGCAGCGATCGTGATGCTGATTGCATCCTTTCCGGTTCGGGCGGACGACACACCTGACCCGCTGCCTTCTTGGAACGAGGGCAGCCTAAAAGCGGCGATCCTCGACTATGTGGCACGTGTGACGACCCCGGGCAGCCCGGACTTCGTCCCTCAACCGCAGAGGATCGCTACGTTTGATAACGACGGCACGCTCTGGGTCGAGCAGCCGCTCTATACGCAGTTCGTGTTCGTCGTCGACCGTGTGAAGGCGGTGTCCAACCAACATCCGGAGTGGAAAAAGAAGGAGCCGTTTAAATCTGCGTTGGACGGCAACACGAAGAAGCTTCTCGGTTACGGTGAGAAGGGCCTCATGATGCTTCTAACGGCAACTCACAGCGGCATGACGACTGTAGAATTCAACGACATTGCTTCCGCGTGGCTCAAGACGGCGAAGCACCCGAGATTTGATCGCCTCTACACCGACCTCACCTATGCACCGATGATCGAACTACTCGATTATTTGCGCGCCAACGGCTTCACGACCTTTATCGTCTCGGGAGGCGGCACGGCTTTTATGCGCGCGTATACGGAGCAGTGCTATGGCATTCCGCCTTGGCAAGTCGTTGGCTCGTCCGGCGAGACGGAGTTTCGCTACTGGGACTCGAGTCCGACACTGGTGAAACTGCCGGAACTGTTATTCTTTGACGATGGGCCGGGTAAGGCGGAGGGCATCAATCACTATATTGGCCGTCAGCCAATCTTCGCCTTTGGCAACTCAACTGGCGACAAAGAAATGCTCGAATGGACAGCCAACTGCAAGGGGCTGTGCTTCATGGGGCTTGTCCATCACGACGATGGGAAGCGGGAGTACGACTATGGACCCGATTCCGATGTGGGTCACTTCCCCGTTGAGCTGATGGAGTATGCCCTGGCGAATGGCTGGAATGTCGTCAGCATAAAGAACGATTGGAATCGGATCTTCTCGTGGGGCAAACCAGAGACCAAGCCTTCCGCCACTCCTTTACAGTAGAGGGGGGCGCCGGAATGACACCGTGGCTTGTCCTCGTATCGGGCTGGATCGAAGTTCTGTTTGGTGCGTCGGCGATGCTCGCGCCATCCATGGTTGTTGCTAGTATCGGCGGATCCGGTTTGGACGGTCCGGCAATGGTCATGGTCCGCGTTTTGGAAGTGGCGATCTTTGCCATTGGCGTAGGAGCGCTACTCGGTCGAGATTGGTCCGCGGCGACGGATGGTCAGAAGACGGCGTATGGTCTCGGGTCTTATGCGGCGATCTCGCTCGCCCTCTACAATGTTATTGCAGCGCCAGTGCTGGTCCTTGGCGCCGTTGAGTCGGGTGGCGCTGGGCTCTGGGGTGCGGCGTTGCTACACTCTATCGTTGCAGTTCTCTTCGTATACGCATTTGCGATGCAGCGCTGAAAAGTTAAGCCTGCTGCTGAAGAGGTGATGCAGCACCCTAGAAAACGCAGACCGGTTTACGGTAGTGTATTGTGGTTGAAGGAAAATCGCGCTTCCGCGCTATTTCCTCGGGGGACATCTTGAGTAAGCCACGTTTTGCGTATGCCGCACGGACTATCGGCGGGCTGCTCGCACTTCTCATCGTTGGTTCGCTGCTGGCGAGTTGTGCCTCAGTCGGCGGTCGCAAAGCCGTCCCACTTGGGCTTGAGGACAACGCGCAAGTCTCCGGCATGCAGGCGGAGACGATCCGTTTTTGGGGCGATGAACTCCCGCCGAACACGGCCGAATTTCGTGCGAAGCGCGCGGCTCAGCTGACCCGTAGCCGTCCAGAATTTCGGGGTGGCGGGCGCCGACCTGTTACGAACTCTTTGGCCTTGTCCGGCGGTGGTCCGTTGGGGGCCTATGGCGCCGGCGTTCTCGCGGGATGGACCGCCGCAGGCACAAGGCCCAAGTTCGACATCGTGACGGGCGTTTCGGCTGGTGCGCTGACGGCTCCATTCGCGTTCCTCGGACCCAAATATGATCCAGCACTGAAGCACGTGTTTACGGAGTCGCACACGAACGATATCGCGGTTCTGACGCCAGTTAGGGGTCTCCTGGGTGGAAGTGCGATGTCTAGCAACGCGCCGCTCGCGAAGATCATTGCGCACTATGTGACGCCGTCCTTCCTTGCTGAAGTTGCGGCCGAGCATCGCAAAGGCCGCCGGCTGTTGATTGGCACCACCAATCTCGATGCGGGCCGCCCTGTGATCTGGGACATGGGAGAGATTGCGTCGAGCGGCCGCCCAGGCTCCGTCGAATTGTTCCGCGAAGTGCTCTTGGCGTCTGCGGCCATTCCGGCGGCTTTTCCACCTAGCTTCATCAAGGTGAACGCCGACGGCTACAGCTACGAAGAAATGCATGTTGACGGTGGAACGACGCGCTCGGTCTTCCTCGCGCCGACAGAGCTGACATTGTCGGGAACGGATGCGGCGCTGGGTGTCCGACCAGTCCGGCGCTTCTACATCATCATGAATGGCTGGGTGACGCCCCAACGCGACGCCGTAAAACCGCGCACTATGGCCATTGCGGGACGCGCTGTGTCGACCCTTCTCAAGAACCAAGGCGTTGGTGACCTCTATCGCCTCTACGCGTTCTGCAAGCGAAACGGCATCGACTACAATTTAGCCTATATTCCCGGTGACGTTCAGGACACAAGCACCGCGCCGTTCGATCCGGTCTTCATGACCGAGCTTTATAATGTGGGTAGCCAGATGGCGCGCCGGGGCTACCCCTGGCAGAAGCAGCCGCCGGAGCTATAGAGACGTTTTCCGGCTTTCCAATGTCTGCGATGGGCCAGAACCAGCCCTAAGGTTGTCTGATAACGAAGTCCCATTTGCTTGCCCAAGCCGCGCTCACTTGTTCAAGCATCTGTTTTAGCTTCGTCCCAAAAGCGAACTTTACTGCCCATGGCTAGCGTCGGGTGAGCATACCAATCAGAAACCCCAAACCTAATGCGACGGCGATAACAAGGATTGGGTTCCGCTTGAAGGCTTTATCAGCCTCATGAAGGGCTTCTTCTGCTGTTGAGCGGGCGCGAGGAAACTGTTCCTCAGCAATGCGTTCGACTGTCGAAGATAAACTCTGGATCCCAGAGCGAAGCGCTGCAATTTGCTCTTCAAGGCTAGACTCTATCGAGCTGGTCCAGTCTTCGATTTCTTTTCGAGCTCTTTCCTTTGCGTATCCGTAGCGCTCTTGGATCATCCCCTCGAGCTGATCGCGCCGACCAGCAATCGCGGTGAGGTCGTCGTCAGTGAGCTTCCCCCATCGCTCCTTAGCCCTGCCTTTTATCTGTTTCCAGTTTCCTTCGATCCGCGTCCAATCCATGTGGACCTCCTCCGTTGTCAGACTTCACGCATCAAGCGCATCAGACCTCACGATCCTCGGAAGCGCGTGGTCTGGTGAGTAAAAACGTGCGCATGATTTGGCTTTTTGCAGGCTGACGCCTTGATTTGAGGCAAGCGGCTTCGTTCGGCCACCGCGACGAGCCAGCGGCGATTACTTGGTCTCACGGAGCGCCTCAGGCGACAGATGGGCCGTGAGATCGTGATCAGGCGTGTTGGTTAGATCCTTTTGCAAAGTGCATTTGAGAGCAGACGCGAGCGTGGCAGGCACTGCACGACGAAATTCGCCCACCACCTTCGGCGGGGCGACCAGGACGAACTGGTCGAACGACCGAGCCGCGTGCGCTCGCCCGATCTCCGCGACGACTAAGCTCACGAAGCTCCGCTTTTCGGCCTCGTGCAGGTCTAACCGCGGCTCGAGACCATGCCGGCTAGAATCGGCGCTTTCGAAGACCCGCCCTGGCCGATCGGCAGTCATATCGCGGCTCTGCTTATGCAGGCTTGAAGATTCAAAACTCGACGCGGTCCTAAACCGGCCTTGCGAATCACGCTCGATGAAGCGCGCACGGCCACCATCGGCGATCACATATAATAGTCTAGCAGTCTTCATGCCTTCGTGCCCGATGAGGGGGGCCTGGACGGGCTCCCTGAACTCCCAAAAATAGAGGACTTACGCGAACCGAGGGTGCCTTGTGTCTCGATCCTACACGGTGGATGTCGGCCGTCTCCTTTTCGGCGCCCCGATGATATACTCGTCTGCATATACATGCCGCAAAATCAGTGGGACTTGATCACCGTCAAAGATACTAGCACGCGCTTACGCATATCGTGCCGCTGAACAGTGTCGGGTTAGAGAAGATGATTACCTTAGAGGACTGCGTGGCTATGTGTGGCCTCACCGAAGAAGAAGTGCTCGCCATCGCCGAGCACGAGCATATCCCCGAAATGGCTGCCACCGCGCTTGCCCAATACCTAACCGATCAGGATCATGGCGAGGAGAAGATCCGTGACATGATTGTTGACGATATCCGCGCGGGCCAAGCGCGCAATGATAGGCAGCATGTCCTGTCGCTTCTCCACGTGCTCCACCACTTTTTGAGGACGCATCCGGAGGCTAGACCCCAACAGCAT